>JAUYLR010000111.1 GCA_030698935.1 bacterium | reverse complement strand
ATATCTTTCAGACTGGGCGGGCACGAGAGAGAAGATTTTATTACCTGCGACCTCGTTATTAAAGGCGCGAAAACTCCACTAAACTCTCCGTATATCGCGGCGGCGCGAAAGGCCGGCGTTGAAGTGGTTATGTCCACGGCGCTGTTTGCGAAATATGCCGTTGCAGCGGGTGCGATTATTGTCGGTGTAACGGGTACCCGCGGGAAGTCCACCGTCACGCACATGATTTACCATTGTCTGCAACAGGCCGGAAGACACGCGCTTCTTGGCGGGAATGTGCGCGGAGTGTCCACGCTCGCGATGTTGCCGGATGTGAGAAGGGGCGATGTGTGCGTGCTTGAGCTTGATTCATGGCAATTGCAGGGGTTCGGGGATTTGAAAATCAGTCCGCATATTTCCGTCTTTACGAATCTCATGCCGGACCATCAGGATTACTACAAGAGTATGGACGAGTACTTCGGAGATAAGGAGAATATCTTCAAGTACCAGAACGAGAAGGATACGCTGGTCTTGGGAAAGGGCTTAAAACCTCGCTTCCTAACGGCTCACACCCCGTGTGAGCCGTTAATTCCGGACGCGCTTGCGCCTGATTGGAAGCTCCGAATCCCCGGCGAGCACAATCGCGAAAATGCGTCGCTCGCGGCCGCAGCGTTACGCGCTCTCGGCCTTTCGGAACCTGAAATTCGGAGCGGCCTTGAGTCATTTCCCGGCCTGGAGGGTCGGCTTCAACTTGTCGGGACTGTGGGAGGAGTGAGCGTATACAACGACACTATCGCGACAATCCCTGAAGCGACGATTGCCGCTCTGCAGGCCATCGGAGACAATCAGAAGCGGAGAATTGTCTTGATTATGGGGGGCGACGACAAGAATCTTGATATGTCAGAACTGATTGCAGAAATTCCGAAATGGTGCTCAAAGGTTGTTCTCTTTAAAGAGCGCGGAACAGAACGCATCCGAGACGAGGTTTTTGCGCTTTCCACCGAGGGTGTTGATATATATGAGGAAGAGGGATTGCCGGCAACCGTTAAGCGCGCGCTATCTGTCGCTGTTTCCGGCGAAACGATTTTGTTCAGCCCCGCGTTCACTTCGTTCGGCAAATATTTCAAGAATGAATTTGACCGCGGCGAGCAATTTATGAAACTTGTGCGCGAACATGGCCTGCGCGCGTAGTTCAGGCAGTCTCATTTCGTGACGGGAGCCTATTGAGCATCTGCGCAATCCCTTTGCGCATCCGTGCCGACGTATCGGGGTCGTTTTCTATGTCAGAAATAGTTTTAGCAAGCTTGCTGTCAATACTGCCCTCGTTATCAAAGAGGTATGAGGGGAATTCTTCAAACTGTTCAAAGTATTCTTCAAATACTTTCTTCCGCAACGTTGCGTTCTCGCTCGTCGCAGCTGTTTTCAGCTCTTCAAAATTAAACTTTGTCTTTTTGCGTGAATCTTTCACGGTGTCATTGTAGACCTTTCTGGCGAGAGCGATAGTATGTGACAAAATGATATGCTTAACGGGAATATGATTCCTCAAAATATTTATATGGTCGGAATAGGGGGGATAGGAATGTCAGCCTTGGCACAGCTTTTCCTGCATCAGGGGAAGCGGGTGAGCGGGTCGGACAGGGAAGAATCGCCAACGACAAAACTGCTCGCCGAGAAAGGCATTTCTGTTTCCATTGGCCACGATAGGTGTTTGATACCTGCAGACGCAGAACTTCTCATATACAGCGATGCCGTGTGGCCGGATAACCCGGAGCGCATGCGTGCGAAAGAAATGAAAATACCGGAGATGTCCTATTTTGAGGCGCTTGGCGAGATTACAAAAAGCTCGCGCACTGTCGCTGTTGCCGGCACTCACGGCAAAACTACGACTACCGGAATGTTGGCGGCAATATTGAAACACGCGGGAAAAAATCCAAGCGCCATCGTTGGTTCCATCGTTTCGGATTTTGGTTCTAACTATTTGGAGGGGCGCGATGACCTCCTTGTCGTTGAAGCGTGCGAATACAAAGATCACATGCTGAAACTTTCTCCAGAAGTGCTCGTAATTACAAATGCAGAATGGGACCACACCGATTACTTTCCGACGCTCGAAAATATGCTCAAGTCCTTTAACAAGGCCGCGCGCGCGGTTCCCAAACACGGTGTGGTTGTTGCGGACCCGAACGGCGCAAATATGAGCACTGTCTTACGAGGCGTAACAGCGCTCACAGTTGACTATACGAAAGAGTCAGTGCCGACGCTCAAGTTGCTAGGAGAATTTAATCGTGAAAATGCGCGCGCCGCAAAAGCCGCAGCGCGCGCCGCATTTCCCGACCCCGAAGGACAGCAAGCTGCCTATGGGGCAGGTATTTCTGAGGAAGTGATTGATGAGGCCCTAAGGAATTTTAGGGGCTCATGGCGGAGATTTGAATACAAAGGCGAGACGCCAAATGGCGCACAGGTCTATGACGACTACGCGCACCATCCGACAGCGATAGAAAAAACTCTGCACGCGGTGCGTGAGAAATTTCCCGGCAAAAAAATCGTTGTCGCATTCCACGCGCATCTCTATTCACGAACGCGGGATTTAATGAAAGGATTTGGCCAGTCGCTAGCCCGCGCCGATGAGGTCATTGTTGCGCCCATTTACCCAGCGCGCGAAGAGCCAATTCCCGGTGTTACCAATAGCGCACTTGCACAAACTGTCGTCAAGCACGGTGGAAATGCTCACGCCCTCGATTCATTCAATGAAATCCGCAGTGCGCTTCTTAAGGAAAAGGATGACACTCTCATCATCACGATGGGAGCGGGGGATATATACAAAGTTGCAGAGCAGATTGTTGAGCAATAAAAACATTCCCACATTCTGCAGAATGTTGGAATGTTGTCAGAGAGGAATGTGAGTGGTGCAAAAGTAAAGCGAGGTGTATAATAAACACTTCCTTCGGGGTTTGGGTGACCCGTCCTTCGTTCCCACCGTCGCCAAGGCTATGGTGGGCAAAGAAAACTACGGAGGGCGAGGAAGTCCCAATCGGCGGTAAAGCCCGTCCTCCTTCGCTAAAAGCTATGGAGGACAAGCGAGTCCGCGAGTTCTGGTATTTATCAGGGCACGACTGCGGTTAGATTCCGCGACCGACCGTAAAGTCGGGATGAAAGAAGGAAACCGTACCGGTTGTATTAGTGGTACTGTTTCTATCCCCGAAGAAATGAGGGGATTTTTTATTTAGAAATTTAAGGAGCGTAGCGACTATAAATTTCTTAACCCCTCCCCAATTTAATATCCCGCAACCTAATCACAAATTTCATTCACCGCTGAGACAGTCTCAACAAAATCACAAGATTAAAATATGAGAACGGATACTAAATTGGGGAGGGATGTAAGCGCTTCTAAACCCGTTAGCACCCGTTAAGAAAAACTAACATGTTCACCGGAATAATCACACACACAGGCACTGTTGCAGGTAAAACGCGGAATACGCTCGCGATTCGTGCAGAGCGGGATATTCTGCGGGCGCTGAAGCGCGGCGACAGCATCGCCGTTGACGGTATGTGTCTTACGGTGACTTCAAAAAATACAAACTCATTTTCCGCAGATGTGATGTCAGCAACCTTTAGGCGCACGAATTTTAGCAGTCTGACTGCTAAAAGTATCGTGAACCTTGAACTGCCGGTAACGCCACAGACATTTCTTTCCGGGCACATTGTGCAAGGGCATGTTGATGCAGTAGGGACAGTGAGGCAAATCAAGAAAGACGGCAATCAATTCACGCTTTCAATATCGGTTCCGAAGCAGATTTCCCGCTACATCGTTCCGAAAGGTTCTGTTACCGTGAACGGGGTTTCCCTTACGGCCATTGATGCCAAATCGGGCAGTTTTTCAGTCGGCATTATTCCTCACACATGGAAATCAACCATGTTCCACACACTGAAGAAGAAATCTCCGGTCAATATAGAGGTAGATATATTGGCGAAGTACGTTGAAAGATTAATTACTAAAAAGTACATATGAAATCGGCGAAAAAAATCAGAATAGGAATAATCGGGACATCATTCCGCGGGGATGTTACAAACGAGCTTGAAAAGCGCTGTGTCGCTACGCTTCTCGCGCACGGAGTTTCAAAAAGCCATATCACAATGGTGCGCGTACCGGGGGCTTTGGAGGTTCCCCTGATTGCCAAAAAGATGGCGAAGCAAAAAAGATACGATGCCCTGATTACGTTCGGCGCGATTGTGAAAGGGAAGACGTATCATTTTGAGCAGATAGCGAACGAATGTTCGCGCGGTTGCGCCGAGGTGTCACTTCAATACGAAATTCCCGTGATATTTGAAGTGCTTGCTGTCTACAAGCTAGCCGATGCCTTGAAGCGTGCTACGAGAAAAGTGGAGAACAAAGGCGTTGAAGCCGCGGAAACCGCGCTCTCAATGATTAGCATCATTTCTAAACTATGAGCCCCGTTAGAAGTCTTTGACAGAAAAAATTGAGCGATTTTTTCTTCGTTGAATTAACGGGGACATGACAAAAAACAAAGTATGTCAAAAACAAAGCGTAATACTCACTTAAGACAGACTTCTAACGGGGTGAGCAAAACTACTAACGATTTCTGCACGGTACCTGAAGCGATTGAGGAAATTAAGAAAGGCCGGATGCTCATTATTGTTGACAGTCCAAAGCGCGAGAACGAGGCCGATTTATATATTTCCGCAGATGCCGCGACGCCTGAAACCGTCAACACAATGCTGAAGTACGGCGGGGGTATTCTCTGCACCGCAATCACCGCCGGACAGGCTCACAATCTCCAATTGTCGGCGATGGTTCCCTTGAGTAAGAACACGGAAAAGACAGGAGTGAATTTTACGGTTTCTGTTAATGCGAAGCGGGGAATTACAACGGGCGTTTCCGCATACGACAGGGCAAAAACAATCCGTATTCTCGCAAACCCCAAGTCAAGGGCGGAAGACATCACAAAACCCGGCCATGTGTTCGGTCTCGTCGCGCGCGCGGGGGGGCTCCTGAAGCGGGAGGGGCACACGGAGGCGGCCGTTGACCTTGCACGCCTTGCGGGGCGCGTGCCCGCCGGTGTCCTGTGCGAAATTGTCGGACAAAACGGCCGTATGGCTAAAGGTGTTGAAATCAGGAAATACGCGCGGGAACTGAAAATAAAAATTGTTGCGATAAAAGATATTGTGCGGTACCTGCGCGCGCGCCCTCTCCCCTTGCTGCCGTCTCCCTACGGCGTGGCGCGGTTCTCGGAGTCCACGCTTCCGACGCGGCACGGAGTGTTCCGTATCATCGTCTACACGAGCACTTCCGACGATTTGGAACAGGTCGCTCTCGTACACGGATTCGACACGCTCACCGCAAGCAGAGCTCATGGCAAGCCGGCACTGGTGAGACTGCACTCGCAGTGCCTTACGGGAGACACGTTCGGGTCTCTCCGGTGCGATTGCCAAGAGCAACTGCACAAAAGCATGGAACTGATTGCAAAAGAAGGACGCGGCATCATCGTATATCTCAATCAGGAGGGGCGCGGGATAGGATTAGGGAACAAGATTAAAGCGTATGCGCTCCAAGACGAGGGGTACGATACGGTAGACGCAAACCACAAGCTCGGATTTTCCGCGGACGCGCGCGATTACGAGACCGCCGCGCTGATACTGAAAGACTTGGGCGCGGATACAATACGGCTGTTGACCAATAATCCCGAGAAGGAAAAACAGCTTTCCTCGTTCGGAATAAAAATCGCGGAGCGGGTGCCGCTGGAAATCTCCCACAACGAAATAAACGCGTCGTACCTTAGGGCAAAGAAAAGAAAAATGGGCCATACGTTGAAGAACGTGTAATCTGTTATGAAAAGTACCGCCACAGCAGACGAAAGATTTATGAGCGAGGCTCTGAAGTTGGCAGAGAAGGGTATTGGCCGGACCAGTCCGAATCCGATGGTCGGCGCTGTCGTCGTTAAGGGCGGGAAAATCATCGGGCGCGGATACCACAGAAAGGCGGGTGTGGCGCACGCGGAAATTGAGGCGCTCGCCGCGGCCGGCAGGAGTGCGCGCGGGGCAACTCTCTATGTCAATCTTGAACCCTGTGCGCACTTCGGAAAGACTCCGCCGTGCGTGGAAGCAATAATCAACGCGGGCATAAAACGGGTCGTTTGTTCCGCGATTGACCCGAATCCGCAGGTGCAAGGCCGTGGTATTGCCAGACTTAAGCAATTCGGGATTTCCGTATCGGTGGGCGTGAAAAAAGCGGAAGCGCGCGTTCTTAACGAAGCGTTTTTTGTTTTTCATGAAAAGAAACGGCCGTTCGTCGCTCTCAAATTCGCAATGAGCTTGGACGGAAAGCTCGCCGCGAGGACGGGAGACTCAAAATGGATTACAGGCGAGAAAGCCAGAAGTTTTGCCCGCGATTTGAGAGGCAACTATCAGGCGATTCTTGTCGGCGTGAACACCGTCATTCGCGACAATCCTCACCTTGGCGCGCGCAAAAGAGGTATGAAAGACCCCCTGCGGATTATTTTGGATTCTCATCTCCGCATTCCGCTCCGCGCGCGCGTGCTTCGCGACGCGAATGTGATAATCGCGGCGACCTCCCGCGCTCCGCGCGCAAAGATACAAAAGCTTGAGAAACGGGGCATACGAGTGCTTGTATTCAAAGGCATACGAGTTTCCATTCCTAAACTTCTTGCCGAACTGCGGAAGCGGGAAATCATAAGCGTTTTTGTGGAGGGAGGGGGAGAAGTGCTCGGCAGCTTTATTGACGCCAAAATTGCCGACAAAGCATACGTTTTTTGCGCTCCTCTGTTAGTGGGCGGGGCGGGAGCACATTCCGTCGGCGGAAAAGGGGTGGAGAAAATCGCGCAGGCGTTACGCTTCAAAACAATGTCGGTCAAGAGTCTTGGGGGCGATGTTCTCTTCATTATTTCTGGCATGGCAACATGATCGACTTTCCGGCGGACCCTACAAATATGCAATACGGTTATCAACACACCCTTACAAACTTGAGAATATAAGGATGATGTTATGATAAGAAGGTGTCCAAAATAAAGAATTCGAAACAAATGGAGCGGCACTTGAAAGGAATAGCGAACCATTATCGCATTGAGATTTTGCTTCTCGTTGCCGAAAGTGACGGGATCACGCTTGAAGATATTGTAAGAACTCTTGGCGCTAATGAAAAGACGTTGGGCGAGCACACTCGACGGCTTCAGAATAGCGGGCTTATCAATAAAAAATATCGCGGCAAGTTTGTGGAGCACACGCTATCTCCATACGGCAAACTATTTGTTCGGTTTCTGAAATCATTCCGCAACGTCTAACGACACATACTTACAAACTTGAGAATGTCGGTATGTGTTTTGAGAATGTATTCCAATGGTGGATTCGAAAAGAGGCGCACTTGACTCAAAAATGATATATTCAGTTTCGATTGCCGAAGTAGCTCAGTGG
>JAUYLR010000102.1 GCA_030698935.1 bacterium | reverse complement strand
GTATTAAGAAATAACATAAAGAAATTATGGGATTAGAAATGGGTAAAAGACATGCTAGCTCCGAGCAAGAGAAAAAGCATGAGGAAAGTACAAAACGGTTTGAACTTCGTGTCTCTAATGACTTTATAAAAGGCAAACAAGTTCCAAAAGAGGACCAACAAATGGCGAAAATCCAGACGCACGCAGTCTTTGAGAAACATTTGCGCGAAGAAATGAAACAAAGAGGCATACAAATGCGCGAGGATGATTTGCAAAAAATAATGACCATTGGCGATCGCAGTTCGCGCCACGTATTGGGAACTATAAGTAATAACGTAGAACGTCTCAGTGACAGTCGGGATGCCTCTCAAACATTTAGAGTTAGGCCAGTTTTCGATAAACAGGAACCGAGAGTAATATATGGGGCTGAAGCAGCAGAACTGGCTAAGCGATATCCTATAGACAGTTTACAAAAAGCAGCAGAAGCTGCTATGGAAAAAACGACAGAAGAAATAAAACGCGGCGAGAGCACCACAATTGACGAGTTGTGAAGCAGTGAAGCAAATACCCCTTCAGAGGTTTGACTTTGCTCCTCATCTCGCGTATATTTTCGGAGCCTCGTTGGGGGCCTTGTTTTTCAACCACAGGTTGGAAGAAGAACAGGGTCACGCGAAGAAGCTTCCGTAATCTTGAGCCGCAAGGCAGGATGCAGGAGCTTCCAGCTTCTCCTTCGGGCTACACATATACATGGCTAAGAGGTCAATGGTAGTGAAGGCGCAGAGACCGCCGAAATTCAAGAGCCGGGTAATCCGGCGCTGTTTCAAATGCGGACGTCCGCGCGGATTCTTGCGCGATTTCAACTTGTGCCGTATTTGTTTCCGCGAAGAAGCATTGGAAGGGAACATTCCGGGAATCAAGAAGTCCTCCTGGTAAGTAAAATAACGAGCGAAGCGACTATATTTTACTTATCCCGCCCCAATTTTGAAACTCACAAACAATATGCAAAATTATCTCAAACAACCAAAACCAGAAATCATCAGCAGAACATGCTGGAACTCAAAATTGGGGCGGGATCTAAGATTTACTAACCTCGCTCTGCTCGTTAATTAAATCTAAGATATGGTAAACGACACAATCGGCGATTTCATAATCCGTTTGAAGAACGCGGGGGCCGTGAAAAAGGAATCCGTTTCTGTGCCCTTTTCTTCGCTCAAGTTAGCGGTCGCTGAAAAACTGAAAGATGCCGGATTTGTTACGTCAATAGATAAGAAAGGTAAAAAGGTCCGCAAGACTCTGGATGTGGTTCTCAAATATGACCATGACGGAATCCACGTCATCCACGGAGTGAAGCGCATCTCAAAACCCGGACGGCGCATGTACCGGAGCGTCCACGAAATTATGCCGGTCCGCTATGGGCATGGCACCCTCGTTCTATCTACCCCAAAGGGCATTCTAACGGGCAAAGAAGCGCGCAAAGAAAATGTCGGAGGCGAAGCTTTGTTTGAGATTTGGTAAATACATATGTCCCAATCTACGAATCATCCGAATGCTACGAATGGCTACAAATGGGCACGTATTTTATTCGTAGTTATTTGTAGATTGGCATAAATTTGTAGATTGGAACTTAAACTTATGAGTCGAACAGGAAAAAAAGCAATCGCAATACCTGCGGGCACGGAAATTTCCGTGGCTGACGGAGTAATCAGCGTCAAGGGGAAGGGCGGTGTTCTGACGCGCGCTCTTCACCGGCAGATATCAATTAATATTGAGAATGGTTCGGTTACCGTTGTGCCGACCGCAGAAACCCGCCTTGCCCGCGCTCTGTGGGGCACCTATGCCGCGCACATCCGCAACATGATTCAGGGCGTAACCAAGCCGTTCGTCAAAAAACTTCAGATAGAAGGCATCGGATTTAAAGCGGAGCTCTCGGGAAAGACACTCTCGCTCGCCATAGGCTTTTCTCATCCCGTCAAAGTTGCAATTCCGGAAGGCCTGCATGTCGCTCTTGAGAAAAACGTCATAACGGTGTCCGGCTCCGACAGAGAACAGGTGGGGCAGTTTGCGGCGTCTGTGCGCGCGCTCAAGAAACCGGAACCGTACAAGGGAAAGGGCATCCGGTATGAAGGCGAGGTGGTGCGCAAGAAAGCGGGCAAGAAGGTGACAAGCGCCGCCGCGTAAATAAAAAGAGAAAATCCGAATATCGAAATCCGAAAAAATATGAAATCTAAAATCCAAAATCCAAAACAGAATTCTTTTGAGCTTTTCTCATTAGGACTTAGTGCTTTTTCGAATTTCGTGCTTCGTGCTTCGAATTTTTAAATCTTATGGCCATGACTAAACAGGAAAACAGAACACGCAGGCACCGGCGCGTCCGCGCCAAGGTAATCGGGACATCAGAGCGCCCGCGCCTTTCGGTATACAAATCCAACACGCGGCTCATCGCGCAGCTCATTGATGACGCGAAGGGAGTAACCCTCGCCGCAATATCATCCGCCGGCGAAAAGGGAAAGACTCCGCGCGAGCGCGCGGAAGCGGCTGCGGGAACGCTCGCCGGCCTCGCGAACACAAAGAGCATCAAGGCGGTTGTTTTTGACCGCGGCGGATTCCGGTATCAGGGTACGATAAAAGCGTTTGCCGATGCCGCGCGAAAAGCCGGGTTAGAATTTTAATTTACTACTAACTACTTTCTACTGACTACTAACTATTGCTTATGACCGCTGAACCAAAAATAATAGATGACGTTGAGGAAGTTGTTGTTCCGGAAGTAGTGGTACTGCCGTCCGATGACAGTGCAGTACAGGTTGATGTAAAAGAGCCCGAGAAAAAGGCATTCCCGCGCCGCGGTGCGGACCGTGACCGCGGAGGGCGCGGCCGCCCCACGCGGGGCCCGCGGAAAGATCGCGATGAACGCAGAAGCGAATTCTCCCAGAAGCTCATCGGCATCCGGCGCGTCGCGCGGGTTATGGCGGGAGGGCGACGTTTCAACTTCAGCGTGGCAATTGTGTTGGGCGACAAGAAAGGGCGCGTCGGAGTGGGGCTTGGCAAAGCCGCCGACACGGCGCTCGCGATAGAAAAGGCGACCCGTGCGGCGAAGCGCGGTATGCTCGCCGTAAATCTCACAAAGACGAGAAGTATTCCGCGCAACGTGGAAGCCAAGTACTGCGCCTCGGTGGTGGAAATCAGACCCTCGCCGGGACGCGGTCTCGTGGCCGGTTCATCGGTGCGCGCCGTATTGGAACTGGCGGGCATTTCCGATGTCACGGCAAAATTACTTTCACGTTCTAAGAACCCTCTGAACAATGCCCGCGCCGCGATGGCCGCGCTTCAGGCGGTTTCAAAGAAATGATTTACTACTGACTACTTTCTACTGACTACCAACTATTTTTATGACCGCAGGACTACACACACTGAAAAGAATGACGGCGCGCTCGCGCATGCGCGTGGGGCGCGGGGGAAAACGCGGCAAGACCGCGGGACGCGGCACGAAGGGTCAGAATGCCCGCGCGGGCCGCAAGAAGCGCCCTGAACTCCGCGACATCATCAAGAAATTGCCGAAGCGCCGCGGATATGGAAAGAACCGCGGACGCACCGTTAACCCCTCGCGCAAGGATTCAATTCCGGTTTCGCTCTCGGTTGTGGCAAATGTTTTTGCCGACGGCGCGGAGGTGACCCCGAAGGCGTTGAAGGAAAAAATGATAATTCGGGCGCGCGGCCCCCTCTTTCCGCCGGTCAAAATTATGGGCGGGGAGACAGACAAGAAATTACATTTCAAAGGATGCGCCGTATCCCAATCCGCACGTGCGGCAATTGAGAAAGCGGGCGGTACTATAAGTTAAATCCGAAATCCGAATATCGAAATCCGAAAAAATCCAAAATATGCAAAAACAGAGAAAAAATAAAAACAATCAGGAGGCGGCCATCCATTTTGGATTTAGAGTTTATAATTTTTCACACTTTTCGTGCTTCGTGCTTCGTGCTTCGAATTTTTAAGTATGTGGGACACATTTCTTCGCAAGATTAAACTTATCGTCACCGACGGGACGCTTCGCGACCGCGTTTTATTTGTTCTCGGCGCTCTTGTGGTGTTCCGTCTGCTTGCGGCGATTCCGATTCCCGGCATCAATGCGGCGGCGCTGGAGAATTTCCTCGGCAACAATCAGTTCTTGGGACTTCTCAACGTATTTTCCGGCGGCGGTTTTTCTAACCTTTCTATCATGATGATAGGAGTTTCTCCGTTCATCACCGCCTCCATCGTCATGCAGCTTTTGTCGGTTCTCTCTCCTTCCTTGAAGGCGATGTATCAGGAGGAGGGGGACTCGGGAAGAATGCGCTTTACGCAGTATTCCCGCTATCTCACAGTGCCGCTCGCGTTCATACAGGCGTTCGGTTTCCTCATTCTTTTGCGCCAGAACGGCATTGTACCCGCGATGGATTTCATGCAAACGTTTACCAATGTAATGGTCATCGCCGCAGGTGCCGTTCTTTTGATGTGGATAGGAGAGCTTATTACGGAATTCGGAGTTGGCAACGGTATATCGCTTTTGATATTTGCGGGGATTGTTTCGGGCATTCCGAGCGCCATATCGCAGTTCTTTTTCAGTTTTGACATATCTCAATTGCCGGCGTATATCGGTTTTGCGGTGGTCGCCCTTGTAATTACCGCGGGCGTTGTTTTCGTCACCGAGGCTGAGCGGCCGATTCCCGTCACGTACGCGCGGCGCGTGCGCGGCATGAAAGTCATGGGCGGAGTTTCCACATACCTGCCTCTGCGCGTCAATCAGGCGGGCGTCATGCCGATTATCTTCGCGCTCTCCATTCTCCTGTTCCCGCAAATGATAGCGACATTTCTTGCAAAAAGCTCCGTCGCGTTAGTCGCGACAGTAGCCTCGTGGGTTGTTTCGGTTCTTGCCAATCAGTGGGTATACGGAGCTTTATATTTTGGAATGGTGTTCTTGTTCACCTACTTCTACACGGCAATCACCTTTGAGCCCACGCAAATCGCAAAGAACCTGCAGAAGAACGGCGCATTCATTCCGGGAGTACGTCCGGGCGTTATGACATCGGAATACCTCGGAAACATTATTACGCGCATTACCCTCGTCGGTGCTCTCTTCTTGGGATTCTTGGCGGTGTTGCCCATTATCTTGCAGGGGATTACCGGTATCACGGCCGTCACGATAGGCGGCACCGCGCTCCTCATAGTTGTTTCCGTTGTTTTGGATGTTGTGAAGAAAGTGGATGCGCAAACTTCGATTAGAGAATACTAATCGAAGTAAGTACCAAGTTGCAAGTATCAAGTATCAAATTTTTCACTTGATACTTATTCACTTGTCTGATACTTGTTACTTGAAACTTGATACTTTATGTCTAAACAAGTCGTTGTCATAGCAGGCCCTTCCGGAAGCGGTAAAAATGCCGTCATCGGTGAAATGTTGAAACGGTATTCCAATTGTGCACGCCTCGTGACGGCGACGACGCGCGCCATGCGGGCGGGAGAGGCCGACGGCGTGGATTATTACTTTTTCTCGCAGGAGAGATTTGATGAGGAGCTTGCAAACGGAACCATTCCCGAACACAGATTTGTCTCCGCGCTCAACACGTATTACGGTACGTATCTTCCCGCCCTTGAGAAAGGACTCGCCGCAGGGAAGATTATCTTTGCGCAGGTAGACATAGTCGGCGCAAAACTTCTGAAGGAGCGCTACAACGCCGTCACGATTTTCATCATGCCCGAGTCCATTGAGCAGTTTAAAGCGCGCCTGCATGCACGGAATCCGGAGTGGACGCAGGTCGAGTTCAGTGCGCGCATGCGCATCACCGAGGATGAAATACGTCTCCACTCTCCGCAATATGATTATCGCGTCGTGAATGCGGACGGCAAATTGGAGGCGACGGTTGAAGACGTTGTGGCGATACTTGAGAAGGAGGGCTATACTTTGAAGTAAAATAAGAAGCGTAGCGACTATATTTTACTTCATCCCGCCCCAATTTAGTATCACACACCGTCATCTCAAATTTGATATACTGCTGAGACGGTCTCAACAAAACCTCAATATTAATGCATGAGAACGGATACTAAATTGGGGCGGGATCTAAGATTTACTAAGCTCGCTCCGCTCACTAATTAAATCTAAGACATGAAACCCGTCACGCTGCTTTTTTTCGGCTCCCAGGGCGCGGGCAAAGGTACGCAGGTGCAAATGCTCGTTGATTATCTGAAGGCCAAGTCTGACCGCAAAGTTATCCGCATTGATATGGGGCACGAACTTCGCAGTCTGCGTGATACTGCTACCTACGCGGGAAAATTAACCGGTGAAATCATAGACAACGGCATCCGCATCTATGATTTCATGGCCATCTATCTCCAAACAAAGTTGCTGATGGAGAACTTCACCGGTGAAGAACATATTATTGCCGACGGTCTTGCCCGCGGAGACGATCAGACCCGCGGATTTGATGACATGATGAAATTCTTCAAGCGCGATGATTTGCAGGTTGTGAATCTCGTTATTTCCGATGAGACAGCGGTGAAGCGGTTAATCGGCCGCGGCCGCAACGACGACACCGAAGAAGGGATTCGCAGACGGCTCGCGTGGACAAAGACCGATGTGTTGCCGCAACTGGAACTCCTCAAGCGCCGCCGCCGCGTGATTCACGAGATTGACGGCGAGCCGGATATTGCGACGATTCATACAGACATCATTGCAAGGCTTAATCTCGCATGATTGCGCGAACAGAAAAGGAAATAGAAGCATTGCGCGAAGGGGGAAAAAGACTCGCGAAGCATTTGCGGGTGCTGTCGGGAATGGTACAGGTCGGCGTTACTCCGCGCGAACTTGAAGACAGAGCCCGGGAAATGGTCGCCGCAGACGGCGATGAGCTCGCGTTTTACGGATACAAAACCGCCAAACACGAGGAGCCGTACCCGTCGGGGCTCTGCGTTTCGGTGAACGATGTTATCGTCCATAGCCCCGCTTCGGAAAACAGCACTCCTATAACGGATGGCGATGTGGTCTGTTTGGATTTCGGAATAAAACACGACGGGTTTTTCACCGACCATGCGGTCACGGTAATTGCGGGGACAAAACGCAATCCGGAAGACGAGCGGTTATTGAAAGGCACGCAGGAGGCGATTATCGCCGGCATTGCGGCCGCGAAAATCGGGAACACCACGGGCGATATCGGCTACGCCGTGGAGCGCGTGGCCAAAAAACACAACTTCGGATTTCCGCGGAATCTTTCCGGCCACGGGGTAGGACTCAAAGTTCATGAAGAACCGCACGTACCCAATTTCGGCGCACCGGGGAGCGGTGTAAAACTTGAAGAGGGCCTTGTCATCGCGATAGAGCCGATGATGGCGCTCGGTTCGGGCGAGCTCTTTGTTGATAAAGACGGTCACTCCTACCGCACAAAAGACGGCTCGCGCACGGCTCATTTTGAGCATACGATAATCATCACCAAAAACGGTCCGGAGGTTTTGACCCGTGAATAATGTATGGCAACTGATGTGCTGATAGTGGGAGGCGGAGGCAGAGAACACGCGCTCGCGTGGAAGCTGAAACAGTCTCCGCGGATAGGGAGGATGTACGTGGCACCGGGGAACGGCGGGACGAGACTCGTGGGCGAAAATGTGGCCATTGACCAGATGGATTTTGAGAACCTCGCGAAATTCGCGAAAGAGAAGAATGTGGCGCTGACCATTATCGGCCCTGACAATCCGCTGGGAGAAGGCATTGTGGATTTTTTCAAATTACACAAATTACGCGTGTGGGGCCCAACGAAAGCCTCGGCGCATATTGAGGGTTCAAAGGCGTTTGCGAAGCGCCTGATGAGAGACGCGGGCGTTCCCACCGCCGAATTTGAGATTTTCTCCCAACACGACGATGCACTCGCGTACGTTCGCGAGCGGGGAGTGCCCATCGTCATCAAAGCGAACGGGCTCTCGTTCGGGAAAGGTGTCTACGTGTGCATGACGCTTGCCGAAGCGGAAGCCGCGCTTGAGGAAATTATGGTGAGGCGCGTTTTCAAAGAGGCGGGCAATGAAGTCGTCATAGAAGAATATCTTGATGGGCAGGAAATCTCCATTCACGCGCTCGCGGACGGGAAAGATTTCGTATTGTTTCCCCCGGCGCAGGACCATAAGCAAATAGGCGAGCATGATACGGGAAAAAACACCGGCGGAATGGGCTCTATCGCTCCCGTTCCCTTTGTCACGGCGGCAGCGCTCAAGGACATAGAGACCCGCGTCGTCCGCCCGACGCTCCGCGCTCTTGCAGAACACGGAGCACCGTATACCGGCATCCTGTATCCCGGCCTCATGATTTCACAAAAAGGTCCGAAGGTATTGGAATTCAATGCGCGTTTCGGAGACCCGGAAACGCAGGTCTACATGCGGCTCCTGAAGACGGACCTTCTGGATATTCTGGAGGCGTCCACCGACGGCAAGCTCGCTGGCATGAATATTGAATGGAATGGCGGATTTGCGGTCAATATTGTTCTCGCCTCCGGCGGATATCCTGATGCATATAAAAAGGGTTTTCCCATAACAGGAATAGAGGATGCGGAAAAAGTTGAAGGAGTGGTTGTCTTTCATGCGGGAACTCTCTACGATAAGGAATTAACGACTTCGGGAGGCCGCGTGCTCGGAGTTTCAGCGGTGGGCGATACGCTCCAAAACGCGCTTGCGCGAGCATATGAGGCCGTGGAGCACATTCATTTTGAGGGCAAATACTTCCGCCGCGACATTGGTGCCAAGGCGTTGCGATAGTGATGCTATAATTTAGCGATGGTGGCACTGGCTACAGCGGATCCCGTTAGAAGTTGCGGAAGTTCTGAAGAACAAATATTCGCGGAATGTTTTGCATTGGTCGATGTTTTACTAGACGCGGATAACGAGTCGGAAGCGCAAGCTTCCTACTTCTAACGGGATGGAACCGCGCTTTATTGCAGAGCGTATCACTAAGACAGCGGAAAAATTCAAATCTCCGCATGAGGAGTTGGCATATCTGCGCGAGCAGGTTAAAGAGAAGTCCGAGCAATTGGAAACCGCGGAAAACCGCATTGAAAAGGACCGCATCGCCAAGCGGGAAATCGCCGCGTATGCCGCGACTCCCGCGCACACCGTTTTGCATGAAGCGGTTATCATGCCCGAACACGACACGATACGGCACGCGCTGAAACTAGAGCCTGAAGAGCATGATGCGCAGATGGACGGATTATTGAAAATCGTTGCAGAGCACGGGATACGCAATGCTCTCTCTGTCGCGGCACGCATGAAAAATCCCCATTTGGAGGATGACTTGCACCGGATGCTCGTGCGCTACATTGCCGAAGGCTTGCCGGAAAAGGGCTTTGCCCCTCCGGAAAAGATGAAGCGCGCCCTTCACATGGTTCTCTTTGAAATACAGCCGCAGGCGCACGGGGAAAAAGATAAAGAGCAGGGACAGCAGAAGCTGGAGCAGATACTTTCTTCATCCGAACAGCTCTACGCGGGGCTCACCTCTCTCATTTCTCCTCACGAAGGCTTTTCTCTTGAGATTGCCGTTCCGAACGGGTCGGAGGAAGTTTCTTTGTATCTCGGCGTCCCGCGCGCGAAGCAGGTGCTTGCGGAGCGCTTGATATCATCCGTTTTCCCCAATGCCCGCATTTCCGAAAGCCGCGGCGATTACAACTTGTTTAATTATGGAGGCGAGAACGCGGGCGCGATTGCGCGGCTTTCCGACCACGCGGCTTTCCCGCTCAAAACGTATGAAATGTTTGAACATGACCCCCTGAATGTTCTCCTTTCCGCTTTTGCGAAGCTGGCAAAGCACGGAGAGGGCGCCGCCATACAATTCGTCGTCGGAAACGAGGGCGACCGGTACAACAGGCACTATAAAAAGATGATACGCGCAATAGAAAGAGGATGGCCGGTTGTACGGGCGCTTAGGGTATCCGAAACGGCTCTAGGGGATATCGTTGATGAGTTTGCGCGGGAGATTTTTATGCCTTCAGTTCACAAAGAAGACAAGGAGAAGGATTACCGGCGAGTTTCTGACCAGGTTGCCACAGAAGTAATCGGGCGCAAAATAAAAAGCCGGATAGCGCCCGTTCTCATCCGTTTGGTGGCTTCAGCGCCTGATAAAAAACGCGCGCAGGATATTTTGCAGAACCTGATGGCGCCGTTCAATCAATACGACGACCCGAAGGGAAACCACTTGGCTTTCAAAGAAGTCAGCAGTTGGAGTCTCAGCGGATTTCTCCGCGACTTTATATTTCGCGATTTTGACCCGTCAATCACGATGCCCTTGAGCCTTGCGGAGGTGGCGACGATGTTCCACTTTACCGCCGAGCGCGTAACGACGTCGCGCGAATTGAAGCGTACGTTTGCAAAGCAAACACCTGCACCGGTAGCCATGTCTGCCGAAGGCATCATACTCGGCATCAACCGCTACGGCGCCACAGAAACACCGGTGCATTTCGGCGCGTCCGACCGTATGCGCCACTGCTACGTCATCGGACAAACCGGCACAGGAAAGACGACCCTTATCAAGAACATGATTATTCAGGACATCAAGAACGGCGAGGGCGTCGCGTTCATAGACCCGCACGGCAACGACATTGAAGACATTTTGGCCGCGATTCCTCCGGAGCGGATGAACGACGTGATTTACTTTGACCCGGCGTACACGGCGCGGCCGATGGGGCTCAACATGCTGGAGTACGACCGTTCAAAGCCGGAAATGAAGACATTCGTGGTTGATGAAGTGTACGGTATTTTCCGCAAGCTTTATGCCGATGTGCCG
>JAUYLR010000094.1 GCA_030698935.1 bacterium | reverse complement strand
CAAACCTTTGAGAAATGTGGAGAAATACGTTCTCGTTTCCGCCCTCTTCCCTTCAAAGTCAATGTCTATTCCATCAAAGCCGTTCTTTTTTACCAACGCCGTAATTTCATCCTCAAGAGCGATGCGCGTTTTCTGCTTGCTCAATATTCTGTGCATCGCCTCCGCGTTGGACCACATGACAGTCGGAATGTAGCGGATTTTCTTGGCCTGCGCGGCTTTCTGCAGAGAGAGCCACGGCTCTTCCTGCATGTTCCCCGCGTCATTCAAAGTGCCGTCCAGCTTCACCGTGTAGACGAACGGGTTAATTTCTGTAAACACATCAAGATGCTGCATCGCGTCCCCAGTGCTCGTCGCCGTCCGCCAATACGGAAGCCAGCCGGACACTTCAAACGGCTTTGAGATAACGGCGGCATCCGTGCCCGCGGGCAACAAAAAGAGAACGGCGAAAATTGCAATCGCGACGAATCGTCTTGCTTTCATACTTGAGTGTACACTACAGAGTCACTTCGGTGTTCTTCCATGTATTTATGTTGTGTTCAGAAAACCCAAGGCCAGAAAAAGAGTATATAGTTTTTCCATTCTTTTTGAGAGTACCGTTAAACCTAGAAACTTGTTCGGCGACGCATGGTTTCGGCAGTAAAGAAGAGACTTTTACTGCGATCATGTCGGTGAAAATGGGTGCGTAAGAACAGTTCAATGTATAAGGCCCACCTGTAATTTCAAAGCTACTTGTTGTCGGCATCCTAATGTGAGTGATTCCATCAGTACCCCATTTTCTTTCCAACATCCTAAGTGTCGGGCTTTCAAAAACTATAACCTCATGATTTATCTCCACATAAACAAAAGACTGTGATATACGACCCCATTTATAGGCCAAAAGAAATGCGACAGAAATATTCTCATCATTAAATTGCCCCCAATCGTATCTTGAGAATAGCGGTAACCATTCTCCCCAGTTTGTATCTGTATACCCGATTGCAGTTATTGGTATTTCTCCACCATTTATTGATATCAACCCCGCAACACGAGCTCTTGGCATTTTTACCAACCAACTTGAGTTCTCCCACGGCATTATTCCGAAGTTAGTTTTCTGAAAGCTTTCTATGGTTTGAGTACTCTGCAGATACTCAAGATTCCACGAAACATTGTTTACATCTCCAGTGATTACATAGTTATGGGGAGTCTTTTCATCTAGCCGTGCCCGGTCCATCGTTACACTCGCTGTGCTGGTGTCAAACTGAATCTTCTCCATTGGAACTTTGATTACGCCACCGTGATATTTCCCACCCTGATATACCCGTGCCATGAGTCTGCCGGAACCGATAGAGGTTTTATGCTCCGGGTCAATTACAATATACATAATGTACCCCGCCATATCTCCCTGAATGAAGTTGAGATACTTCCATTCGAAGTACGCGTATTTGTGTTTGTCTTCTGAGAAATCCAAATAGTGCCACCGGTCTCTGTGCGGAGCGGCATTTTTGGATATCTCGTCAATTGCCTGTTTCATTTTTGAAAATCTTCTCAAGGTACGTAATGATGATAACGACCACGACCGTGATGATGCCTGCATAAATGAACTTCGCCGCGAGGGTGTCGGTGGCAAGCGGACACGCGTATTGAATCAACTCTTTTATTGCGTCGTTCCACGCGAGGCCCGCGACTAATCCGAAAGCCCCTCCGATATACGTGAGAATGTTGCTTCGCAAGCCCTCTTTTAAATCGCTCATACGAACAATAATACCACAATCGCCCGCGGGCGATTGTGTATTCAGTATTTGGTATTTCGTATCCCGTATTTCGTATCCATACAAGATACCGAATACAAGATACTAAATACCATTTTTCACTTGTGCCTCATCCGTCGTTTCCCTCCGGGAACCTTTGAATAATTTCTCTTTTTCTTTTTTGCCATTGTGAATATGGTTATTCCGTTCTTGTAATGCGCTTATTCTAGCATGCAAACGCTGCGGCTCTTTACCGCATCATCGTCCTGCCCTTGTTCAAGATACAGCGCAGACATTCCTTCTGATTTTTGCGGGTCTTGAGATACTTATTTCCGCACGCGCAAACAGGCGCTTTTTCGCGCTCCGGCTTGGGGGCAACCTTGCCCCGCCACTGAAAGGTATTTACTGGTGTCTTAGATGTGTTCATCCCGTTTAGAAGTAGGAAGCTCGCGCTTCCGACTCTTGTTAACGCTTCTAATGACCCGACGCTATAGTATTGAAAACATGATTCCCGTAATAATCACAACTTCCGAGACTTCTAACGGGATTCATAGTGAACAGACATAATATCACGTTTGCTTTAGTCCGTCAAATTCTAAATCGTCAGACCTTATTTGCTTATTCAATTGAATAAGCAAATAAGGTTTCCATTCTCTCGCTCCCTGCGCCGAATCCTGATATACCTTCTCTATGCAGAGCCAGAAACAAAAATACGACGTTATCGTTATCGGAGGCGGAGCCTCCGGAATGATGGCGGCGGGGCGCGCGGGAGAACGCGGGAAATCAGTTCTGCTGATTGAGAAAAATGCCGGTGTCGGAAAGAAACTGGATATCACGGGTGGAGGCAGGTGCAACATTACAAATGCGGAATACGACAAGCATGCATTTCTCAAAAACTACGGCGAGGCTCAACAATTCCTCTATTCCCCGCTGTCGGTATTCGGCGTGCAGGATACCTTTGACTTTTTCACAAAGCGCGGATTGCCGCTCGTTGTAGAAGCGCGCAAGCGCGCGTTTCCGGAAACGCAAAAAGCAACGGATGTTACGAAAGTATTGAAGAAATATATTGCGGATAACAAAGTCGAAATTCTCACCAAAGTAACCGTCCACGAACTGCGTGCGGAAAAGGGACGCGTCGTAGAAGCAGTAACTTCTCGCGGCCTGCCTGTGCCTGCCCGCGCGTTGCACGCAGGCGAGCGGGGCACGCAGACAGGAACATATTCCGCAGACAAGTTTATTGTCGCAACCGGCGGAGTTTCTCATCCTGAAACCGGCTCAACGGGCGACGGATTCAAGTGGCTCAACGCTCTCGGCCACACGGTAAATCCCGCGACCCCCACTATCGTGCCGATAAAAGTGCGCGAGAGTTGGGTCAAAGCCCAGCCCGGTGTCACTTTGGCGAACATGAAAATCACCTTCTTTGGCGACGGCAAAAAAGCATTCTCAAAAAAGGGTCCGCTTCTTTTCACGCACTTTGGACTCTCCGGCCCGACAATATTAAATTGCGCGGGGGCTGTCGGGCAATTGCTTTCCGAGGGCGACGTGAACGCAACCATAGACATGTTCCCCGATATGGATTTTGCAGAACTTGAGAAAAATTTGCTTTCCGTGATTGATACAAACAAAAATAAAGATTTCAAGAATGTGCTGGAGAAAATAGTGCCTGATGGCCGTCCACAGGCGAATCAGCAGATTTCGTGGCTTGGCCTCCCGCCACTACCGGCGGGGCTGGCGCGCGCCGTTCTCGGATTGCTCGCGCTTCCGCAGCCGGACATCAAGTCGCACAGTGTTACGAAAGAAGAACGCAAACGTCTTGTGCATATTTTGAAGGCTGCGCCGCTCACTATAACCGGCCTCATGGGAGTGGACCGCGCCGTTATTTCAGACGGCGGAGTGCCGCTTGCGGAGGTAGATACGCGCGCAATGCGCTCTCTTATTGTAAAAAATCTTTATCTCACGGGCGACGTGTTGCACATCAACCGTCCGTCGGGGGGATATTCGCTCCAGATGTGTTGGACCACTGGGTACGTGGCGGGAAACAATGTGTAAAATATTACAAGTACTTACATTTTGTCATTGCGAGCAACGCGAAGCAATCCAGAACAAAGTGCAAATCGCCTAGATTGCTTCGCTGCGCTCGCAATGACGAGATACGACGAAATGACGGAATACGAGTGCTTCCTATTTTTCTTCCACCGATTTCAACTTTTCCGCCTTGATTTTGTTCAGTATCTTTTTCACCTCATCAAGACTCTCCGTTTCCAAAATTGATACGGGAACCGGTTTCAGACCAATCTTTTTCAGGATTGCAGTTTTCTCTTTCACCACTTTCGGGGCCACCGCATCAGTTTTTGTGAGAAGTACATATTCTGTTTTTGTCGTCAGAAGCGGGTTGTGGATTTCCAGTTCGTTGCGGATGACTTCGTAATCCCGCGCGGGGTCCTCCGATTCGGCAGACACAAGATGGAAGAGCGTCGTCGTCCGCTCAATGTGCTTCAGAAATTTAACGCCGAGACCCCTCCCTGATGATGCGCCTTCAATCAAGCCCGGAATATCGGCGATAATGAGTTCGTAGTAAGCGCCGAGGTGCGGCTCAAGCGTGGTGAACGCATAATTCGCAACTTTAACTTTTGCGGCGGTAAGTTCATTGAGGAGGCTGGACTTCCCCGCGTTCGGCAATCCCACGAGCCCGACATCGGCGATGAGCCGTAGCTCAAGATGATATTCGCACACGTCTCCCGCCAACCCTTCCTGAAACTGAAGCGGGGTCGTATTTATTGAAGAGCGATATTTGAAATTCCCTTTTCCGCCCATGCCGCCGCCCGCCGCCAGAATCCTCTCTCCGACATGTATTAACTCCTGCTTGTAGCCTGTGCCAAGATTTGTAATGGTCGTTCCCGTGGGGATTTTGAGAACGAGGTCCTCGCCGCGGCGTCCGTCCAGAAATTGGCCGCGGCCGTTTTTTCCGTCTTCGGCCTTCATCACTTTGTTGCTTGCATACGACATGAGCGCATTAATGTTGGAAACACCTTCAAAATACACGTTCCCGCCGTTGCCGCCATCGCCCCCCACCGGCCCCTGCATGAGTTTTACTCTATTGAACGCGACGGCGCCGCGGCCGCCCCGCCCCGCGTGCAGGCGTATTGTTACTTCATCTACAAGCATGGGTGCATGCTACCACGATACGGAAAATATTAAGAATTCCCGCCAATTAATTCCAGTTTCTCTTTGCGCGACAAGCGCCTTATCTCCGCTTCGCGAGCCCGCGCTTTTGCGAGCGAGCGAAACGTTTCCGAGTGCCTGAGCACAACCGGCCGGCGGATTTTGGTGTAGTGCGCTCCGCTCTTTGCGCCGTTGTGTTCCCGCAACCGTTTCTCCAAATTATTCGTACACCCGACGTACAAAGTTTTGTCCGCACATTCAAGGATGTAGGTAACATGAGAAACGCGAGACTTCATACAGACTTCGGGCCAATGCGTTTCAAATGGCCGGTCAACAAGAGAACCCCGATGGTGAGTGGAACGAGAGAAATGACCTGCCACAGGTTGGGGGTGAGGCCGAGTACTACCCACGCAATCACAAGTGTGAGGAACGGCGTGATGCTGCTCAATGCAACGCTCTTGGTAACAGAAATCCGGTGTATGGCCTCTATCC
>JAUYLR010000086.1 GCA_030698935.1 bacterium | reverse complement strand
TCGGCTCCGCTTTCGGCGGGAAATCCGAGGGGAGCATTATAGGCATTGACATCGGCGCATCATCCGCAAAAATTGTGCAGTTGCGCGCATCACACGGTACGGCGATTCTTGAAACCTACGGGGAAATCGCTCTCGGTCCGTATGGGGGACAGAGCGTGGGCAAAGCCGTCAAACTCACTCCCGAGAAAATCGCCGAAGCGTTGACGGACCTGATTCGCGAGGCGAATGTGACCGGCCGGACGGGCGGACTATCCATACCGTTTTCCGCAAGCCTTGTTTCCATACTTGAAATGCCGAAAGTGGACAAAGATTCCCTGAAGAGAATGGTTCCGATAGAGGCGCGCAAATATATTCCGATACCCGTGTCGGAAGTTTCCCTTGATTGGTTTGTCATACCGCAGGAAGAACAGGGTGAAAGCGCGTTTGACCAGGTGGAGGCTCCGAAACCGATTCACGCGAAGATGCAGGAAATTCTCCTCGTCGCCATTCATAATGACATTCTCCGCGACTATCAGAAAATCGCAGAAACCACCGGCCTCAACGTGAATTTCTACGAGATAGAAATTTTCAGCGTCACGCGTTCCTCCATGGGGCATGGCGCGGCTCCCGTTTTGGTTGTTGACCTCGGCGCCGCAACAACGAAGATGTACATAGTAGAGCGCGGGGTTGTGCGCCTGACGCACCTCTTGACCTCCGGCGGCCAGCAGACGACAGATACGCTCGCGCGCTCGCTCTCATGGGAATTTGAGAAAGCGGAGCGCGTAAAGAGGGAAATCGGGCTTGTCAGTTCAAGCGCGTACAGCGCGGACGAGAACGACAGGATACAGACGGCATTGTTATCAACACTCACCCGTGTGTTTTCCGAGATAGACCGAGTATTATTAAGCTACGGGCAGCGGTACAACAAAAATGTATCGCATGTTCTCTTGACCGGAGGAGGGGCATCTCTCCCAGGCCTGTCGGAGCGTGCCAAGCAGTCATTGCATGCGGATGTGGAAATCGCAAACCCGTTTTCGCATTCGGAGGCGCCCGCATTTTTAAGAGGCGTTCTGGGGCAGATAGGTCCCGGTTTTGCCGTTGCCGTCGGTCTTGCGTTGCGGAATCTCAAACAAGGGTAAATTCGAAATCCGAAGCACGAAATCCGAAAAGATAATAAATATGAGAAACCAAAAAATAATTGCAAGAAACAAAGAAATCAACGCTCGTTTTGAATTTAGAATTTGTAATTTCCCACACTTTTCGGATTTCGTGCTTCGTGCTTCGGATTTTTAAATACCATGGAAACCGGCGTACAAAATACATTCATACCGCACGATGTTTCGCAGCCCGCAGAGGCGGGGCGCAGGCACGAGAATACGCTCATGGACCTCGTCGCGCTCGTTTCAATCGTCCTTCTGGTCGCGTCCGTTGCTCTTGCGGCGGGAGTGTTCCTGTACGAGCAATATCTGGACACGAGCAGCAAGAGCAAAGTTAATCAGCTGAAAATCGCAAAAGCGCAGTTTGACCCGCTGCTCATTCAGGAATTTTCACGGCTTGACGACAGAATGCGGGATGCGGACCTCGTGTTGGGCAGCCACATTGCCCCGTCCGTTTTCTTTCACATGCTTGAAGCAAATACATTGAGCACGGTTTCATTCCGCTCTCTTGAGTTTCAGGCGTCAAGCGACGAGGGTATGGCGATAAAAATGCAGGGAATCGCCAGAAGCGTGAACTCCATCGCCCTGCAGGCGGACTTTTTCAGCAAGGTCGGCATCATAACGAGCCCGATATTTTCCGATATTGACCGGCAGTCAGACGGGGTGCACTTCAGTTTTTCCGCGCTCGTAAATCCCGCCGCAATCCGTTATGCGCAACTGGTAACGGCGTCCGGGAATGCGGCCGGAAGCATCGCGCCGATACCGGCTGCGCCGGCATTCGCACCATCTCCGGCATCATCAACGCCATCAGCGTCTCCGGCACCGGCCGCCGTTCAACCGTCAGGATTTTTCCCCTCGCAGCCGGCCAAGCAACCATAGCACTATGCCCACACACTAAATTTGTCGTCGCCTCTTATGAACCAAGTCACCATGTACAACTTTGCAACAACAAGAAAGATGCCTGACCGCACCAGAATTGCTTCGGCGCTTAATTACGACAAACTTAGTGTACGGGTATGACAAAAATGATTATTTCCATCGTCAGTCTTGCAATAGCCGGAGGAGTTTTTTTCATGTACACGGAACCAACCTACGACAACACCAAGGTTCTCCAATTGAAGATAGACCAGCATAACAAGGCGCTTGAAAAGGCGGCGGAACTCAAGAAACTGCAGGAGACGCTCCTCTCGCGGTTCAATGCGTTCAACAAGAGCGATGTGGATAGGCTGCACAAGCTGCTGCCGGACCACGTGGACAACGTGCGCCTGCTCCTTGATTTGGACCATCTGGCAAGCTCGTTCGGCATGGCCCTTCAGAACGTCGTCATAAGCAGTCCGGCGAGCGAGAGCGCCGACAACACCGTTATCGGGTCTATCGGAGCGGGAAAGCAGAAGTATGATTCGCTGACGTTGAAATTCTCTACGCACGGCACGTATGCAGACTTTGTCGCGTTCATGGAGAGCTTGGAGTCAAGCCTGCGCATTGTTGACCTTGTCGCCCTCACGCTCACGCCGGAGGGTCAGGGGGGCGGTGGACAGGTTCTGGCATCAAGCCGCGGAGGCGGGAGCGCGGCCGCTTCTGCGTATTCTTACAAATACGACATTACCGTCAGAACGTACTGGCTCAGGTAAGACATATAATTCTACTATGGATATCTTTACAAATAATAAGCTCGTAACAATCGCCGCAGCCCTCATCATCGCGGGCGCCGTGTGGTACGGATTTTCCGGCGGTTCTGCGGGTCCGGCGCTGTCAGGAACGGGGAATGTGAACGGCGATGTCAGCTCCGAAGATGAGGACATTGTCACAACGCTTCTCAAACTGCGCTCGGTGACGCTGACGGGGACGATATTTGCCTCGCAGGTATTTCTCGGGTTGAAAGACTTCAGTACTGATATCACGCAGGAACCGGTAGGAAGGGTAGACCCGTTTGCGCCGATTCCCTCCTCCGTATCGCAATCCGCAGCGGGAGCGGGAGCAAACAACACCGGCGGCGCCAGTCTCTTTAACAAGCCGCGCCCGTGAATTCGGGCGGCGTTCCTCATATGATAAACGCGCAACAAGCAGAGGATGCGTCCGTTTCTACGACCCCTCCGCAAACGGCGGCGCCGCGCCGCGCGCTCGGCGACAAGAAAGTGGCGTACGATGTGTTGCGCCACATTCCCGAAGAATCAGCCGAACACTATAAGCTCGTGCCTCTGGCCGTGGAAGACGGGGTTTTGGAAGTCGGGATGCTGGATCCGGATAATCTGGATGGCATAGACGCCCTCAACTTCATTGCGCGCAGCACCGGCATGCCGTTCAAAGTGTTCCAGGTTTCCGAAGAAGATTTCGGACGCGTCATGAAGATGTATCGCGGGTTGGGGGGCGAAGTGGACCGCGCGGTTTCCGACCTTGAACGGGAACAGAAAACCCATGCCACCCAAAACCAACAGGAAGAGATGTCAAGCCTTGACCTTGAGGACCCTTCAATAAAAGCGATTGAAGGAGCGTTGAACTCCGCCGATATTCAGGAGGATGCGCCGACGATAAAAATCGTATCCACCATTTTGCGGTATGCGATAGACGGGAAGGCGAGCGACGTGCACATAGAGCCGCTGCCCACGGGAGTGCGCGTGCGCTACCGCGTAGACGGCGAATTGCATACCAGCGTCATCCTTCCGGCGGCCGCGCAACGCTCGCTTGTCGCGCGCGTGAAGGTGCTCGCTTCCATCCGTTTGGACGAACAGCGCAAACCGCAAGACGGGCGCTTTTCCGCTACCATAGACGGACGGCAGATAGACTTCCGCGTATCCACATTTCCCTCGTACTACGGGGAAAAAGTGGTGTTGCGTATCTTAGACCGCGACCAGGGATTTATCGCTCTTGATAAAATCGGACTCACGCCGCGCAATCTTGAACTCCTCCGGAAAGCCATCAGGAAACCGCACGGGCTCGTGCTCATCTCGGGCCCCACCGGTTCCGGAAAATCCACCACGCTGTATTCCATGCTCGGTGAAGTAGACCGGGAGCATAAAAATGTTCTTTCGCTTGAGGACCCGATAGAATATTTCGTGGAAGGCGTGACGCAGTCGCAGGTGCGCCCCGAAATCGGTTATAGTTTCGCCACAGGCTTGCGCACCACGCTGCGTCAGGACCCCGATGTCATCATGGTGGGCGAGATACGGGACGCCGAAACAGCGAAGCTCGCCTTTCAAGCGGCGCTTACCGGCCACCTCGTGCTTTCCACGATACACACGAACGATGCGGTCGGGACGATTCCGCGCCTCATAGACATGGGCGTGGAACCGTATCTCATCCCGCCCGTACTCGTCCTTTCAATGGCGCAGCGCCTCGTGCGCACGCTCTGTCCGGACAGCGGAAAGGAATCCGAGATAACGCCGAGCGACAGAAAGAGCATAGAAACGCAAATTGCCACGCTGCCGAAGCAGTATCAATTTAAAATACCGAAAGTCGCGTATGAGGCGGAGCGGACTCCGACGTGCCCCACGGGCTTGCGGGGAAGAATGGCGGTGTTTGAGGTGCTGGAGATGTCCAGTGATATTGAACGCATCATTCTGGATAACCCGGTTGATTCTAAATTGTGGGCCTCGGCGCGCGCGCAGGGAATGCTTACCATGCGCGAGGATGCTATGATTAAGGCGTTTGATAAGAAGATTCCGTTTTCTGAAGTCAACACATTGAGCTCTCTTCTGCTCGCGGGCGACGAGGACGCGGAAACGCCCGCTGCGGAGAAAAAGGCGGAAAAAGAAACCGCATAACAAAATATATGGCAGATCCCGTTAGAGGCCGCGGTCGCATCCCGTTAGAAGCCTTCTTTCAGGGGTTCAAACGAACAAGCGCAGTAGTGTAAACGAAATCACAATACGTTATAGTGGAACAAGCTTCTAACGGGACGCACAAGATAATATCAAATTTCAATATTATATTTTAAACATCACTAAACCCCATGTCTCAACAACCAGACACACGACCGCGACCTGCCTCTAACGGGACAGACACCGCACCGAAGACAGGAGTTCTCCTCGTAGACGACGACAAGTTTTTGCTTGACATGTACGTTATGAAATTCACGGCAAAAGGGTACGACGTGCACGCATGCCTATCGGTTTCGGACGCGCTCAAAACCCTTCGCGGCGGCTTCAAGCCGGACGCGATAGTGTTTGATGTGATTATGCCGGAGCACGACGGGTTCTATTTTTTAACAACCATCGCGGCCGAGAACCTGCGCGGGGGCGCCGCCATCATAGGGCTTACCAACGAGAGCGGCGATGACGCGAAAGCAAAGATTACGGAACTGGGGGCGGATAAGACCATCGTAAAAGCGACCATGATTCCTTCGGAAGTTGTCAACACCGTGGAGGAAGAGATTGCAAAGAGAAAATCCTAAATCCGAAGCACGAAATCCGAAAAAATATGAAATCCAAAATCCAAAATCAGAAAAGGAATTCCTGTAACCTTTTTGAGTTTCGTGCTTCGGATTTTTGGGTGTGAATATTGCCACTGCCTTGATAAAATACAGTGTACAATGAAAAGTATGGATTACGCCGCACAGCTCAAGAAGTACATAAACGTGCTCATGCACGAAGGCGCTTCGGACGCTCACTTTTCCGTCGGCGTGCATCCGACTATCCGCGTCGCGGGCAATCTCGCCCCCATGCTCAAGGAGCCGGTACTCACCAATGAGGATACGCTCGGATTTCTCGGCGCGTTATTAACGCCGGAAAACCAGAAGCGGTTTTTTGCGGAAAAAGAGATTGACTTTGCGTATGAGACGGGCGACGGCGTCCGTTTCCGCGGAAACGCGTTCTATCAGCGCGGCTCGGTGAGCATTGCCTTGCGCCTCATCCCGAAAAAAATCAGCACTATCGCCGAGTTGAATCTGCCGGAAATCCTGACGACGTTCGCCCGCAAGTCGCAGGGGTTCTTTATCGTCGTCGGCCCCGTAGGTCAGGGGAAATCCACCACGCTCGCGTCCATGATTGAACTCATCAACACGGAGCGGATGGAGCACATCGTCACCATTGAAGACCCGATAGAGTATTTGTACGAGCCGAAACTGTCGCTCGTTGAACAGCGCGAAGTGCGTATAGACACAAAGGATTTTCCCACGGCCCTGCAGTCGGCCTTCCGGGAAGATATTGACGTCTTGATGGTGGGCGAGATGCGGGGGCCCGAGACTATGGCGGCCGCCGTTACCGCCGCCGAAACGGGGCACCTTGTGTTCTCCACGCTTCACACGAACAACGCCGCGCAAACGATTGACCGCATTATTGACACCTTCCCCGCTTCGCAGCAGGACCAAATCCGGCTTCAGCTCGCATCCTCAATGGCCGGTATTTTCTCGCAACGCCTGATTCCGCGCATTTCGGGCGGTCTTATACCTGCTTTTGAACTTCTCATCAACAATAAGGCGGTTTCAAATCTTATCCGCGAGAAGCGCACGCACGAACTGAACACGGTGATAGAAACGAGTTCCGAAGAGGGCATGATAGACATGAACCGTTCGCTTGCCGAATTGGTGGCGCGCGGCGAGATTACGGTTGAAAGCGCGTATCAATACTCCCTCAATCCCAACATGTTGCAGAAACTTTTATGAAGTCCCAATCTGCAAATGATACGAATACTACAAATGGCTACGAATGTGAGCGTTGTTTATTTGTAGACATTTGTAGATTGGAATTGATTCGTAGATTGGAACATTATGTCTGTATTTAGCTACACAGCACTGGACCCCGAGGGCAACGAGCGGACCGGCACCATTGATGCCGTTAATTTGGACCTTGCCATTGTCGCGATTCAGCGGCGGGGGCTCGTTATCTCCAACATTGAAGCCGCGGATAAACCCGCTTCAAAGTTCGGCGGGCACCTCGGATTTTTTGACCGCATAAAGAACAGCGATGTCGTCATTTTGTCCCGCCAGATAACGACCCTCTTTGAAGCCCAGGTTTCTGCGCTCCGCGCCTTTCAGCTTTTGGCGGCGGAGGCGCGCACGCCTAAGCTTGCGGAGAAATTGAGCGCGGTAGCGAACGATATACAGAGCGGCAGCACGATATCCACCGCGCTGTCGCACCATCCGGATGTCTTCTCGCCGTTTTACGTAAACATGGTGCGGGCGGGAGAGGAAGCGGGAAAGTTGGATGAGACATTCTCCTTTCTTGCCGATTACATGGACAGAAATTACGAGATTACCCAAAAGGCGAAAAATGCGCTTATTTATCCCGCATTCGTTATGTCCACGTTTATTATCGTGATGGTGCTCATGATGACGCTTGTCGTCCCGCATCTGGCGACCATGCTCTCCGACGTGGGGCAAAGTATCCCGACCTACACCAAAGTTGTCATCGCGATGAGCACATTTATCTCGCGCTACATCCTGCTCATCATTATTCTGGTCGTTTTCGTCGCTGTATTTCTTGTGCGGTATTCGCGCACCGAGGCCGGCGGGAGAGCACTGTCAAAGGCGCGGATGCAGGTTCCCTACATCGGGACGGTGTTTCAAAAGCTTTTTCTTTCGCGTCTTGCCGACAACCTCTCCACCATGCTCCGGAGCGGGATACAGATTCTGCGCGGCATTGAAATTACGGGAACGGTGGTGGGGGACCCCGTGTATGAAGACCTTCTCAAAGTAGTTTCGTTGGATGTGAAAGGGGGGCTTCCGGTATCCGAGGCGTTCAGGCGGCATCCGGAAATTCCCGGCATTGTCGTTGCGATGATAAAAATCGGCGAGGAAACTGGAAACATGGGGAGCATTCTGGACACGATGGCCAAGTTTTACCGGCGGGAAGTCAACAACTCTATTGATACGCTCGTTGGATTGATTGAGCCGTTCATGATAGTCATGCTTGCCCTCGGTGTCGGCGTACTATTGTCTTCAATTCTCATTCCTATTTACAATATTGCGTCAGGATTCTGAAATACCCGAGGTAAGACCTTGGGAGTGACTCTGTAAGGTCTCACCTCGGGTATTTCAACAATCTAAGCAAGAAGCCCGTGTTATTTTGACGGTTTGAGTGATTCCTCCGTCAAAATAACACGGGCTTTGAAGCGCCCACTTATCCCCACACCCCGCTTCCTTGCCCAAACGGAGTGTATAATGTCGGTATTACTTCTAAAACGGAGGATTCATTATATATGAGAAAAATTACCGGAAATCGTGGATTCACCCTGATAGAGCTTCTCGTCGTAATCGCCATTATCGGTATTCTTTCAACGGTTGTCTTGGGTGCGGTTAACACTGCCCGCCAGAAAGGCCGTGATGCCCGCCGCCTGGAGGACATGAAATCAATCGCAAATGCCATTGCCGTACAACAAACCGGGATTAAACCCCTGGCACTGAATACGTGTGTTTCGGCAGGTGATTTGGTAAACACATGTCTGCCGGCTGCCGTTTTCAGCAAGTTTAATGACCCTGACACGACCCGAACGACCTCCTGTTCGGCCGACAATGCCGCAACCGGTTGTAACTATACGGTTATGACTGCCGGTGCTACCACTGAGACGTATGTGGTATGTGCAAATCTTGAAGTAGGAGGCGGTCCGCGCGCAACCCCCGGACCGGTAAAAATCGGCGGGGAGACGCAGACGGTTGAAGCCGGATGCCCGTGATAGGAAGCGAGGGGTAGAGTTACACCTTATTATCAATACATAACACACTATACGTTTTTATGAGATTCAAACAAAGTTCAGATACAAAAGGTTTCACTCTCATAGAGTTGCTCGTTGTCATTGCCATCATCGGTATTCTGTCTGCAGTCGTTTTGACATCTCTTACCTCTGCGCGGAAGAAAGGCCGTGATGCCCGCCGCTTGGAAGACTTGAAATCTATCGCAAACAATATCGCCATAGCCCACAACGGCACATCCCCCTCAACCCTGGGTTGTACCACGGCGCTTGCAAGCAGTTGTTCGGCACCCAACCTTAATCTGAGCGCGTTCACCGACCCCGGTGTGGACGCAGGCGCCGCCGCATGTGCATTTAACGCTTCAGCTGTTTGCAACTACGTCATTGGAAAAGCCTCAACGAACCTTGCCGCCGGTGCGACCACGGAAGATTACAGGGTATGCGCGTATCTTGAGGCGGGCGGCGGGCCAATAGCGGTCGCCGGCATGGTGCAAGTGTCCAATGTTTCCAACGGTACTTTGATAGCCGGTTGTAGCTGACCCTGATAGTATCCGGACTTTATTCATTATCATTCCTACCGGTCATCGCTTAACATACGTTATCAATTAATAATTAATAATTAATCAACATATGCGTAATAAAGGATTTACATTGATAGAGCTTCTGGTGGTTATCGCCATCATCGGAGTCTTGTCGTCGGTTGTTTTGGCTTCGCTCAATAGCGCGCGGGTAAAGAGCAGGGTGGCCGCTGCGCAGACGTCATTGAAGTCGTTCAGTGGAGCGTTGGCAATATGTCTCGGTGACAGCATTGCGATAACGCCGGATTCAGGTGTCGCGCCGACAGCCGGCGGTGCCGCATGTACGGACGGAGGCACAGCGTACACATGGCCGGCGTTGCCCGCAGTCGGAACATGGTCTTACACGACCGCGTGGACGACAACGTTGGGCGAGTCGTTCAGCTTTGTCGCCACGGGTGACAGCAAGACAATCACGTGTACGGAAAACGGTTGCACGACAACCTAGTACGCAGATGAGTGTCTGAACGTATGTCAAAAAGAGTCCAGATACGGAGATTTGTCCGGCACCACTTTTCAGAGAGAAGTGGTGCCGGGTTCACACTGATTGAGTTGCTGGTTGTTATTGCGATTATCGGAATCTTATCGTCAGTCGTTCTTGCGTCTCTCAACACTGCGCGCTCAAAAGGGCGCGATGCGCGCCGGATTTCCGATATCAAGCAGTTACAACTTGCTCTTGAACTCTTCTACGATTCTAACGGTACGTATCCTACCGCTATAGGAACTACCGCCAGCAGCGTGTTGGTAACAGGCGGGTACATATCAACAATTCCGACGGACCCGAGCGCGCTCACCGCGTATTCGTATGCCGGTTTGGGCGGGACGACCTGTACCAGTTATCACTTGGGCGCAAATTTGGAAGTGACGAACAACAGCGTGCTCTCCGATGATGTTGATGCCGTAGCAGGCACTAATTGCAGCGGCACCACACAGACACCGGCGGCTTCGGCCGCGGACTTTGCCGGTGGCGGGGTAATAACATGCGGCGGTTCGGCCGGCACTGACGGTTGCTACGACGTAAAACCCTAAAAAAGAATGTATAGAAAGACAAAATCCCGCCGCGAGCGGGATTTTGTGCGATAATACATGCACATGCTTTTTGTAATCTTCGGATTATTCGGCCTCATCATCGGGAGTTTTATAAATGTTGTCGTGCTTCGCTCCGGAGCGCGCGCTCTTTCCGGCAGGAGCGGATGCATGTCATGCGGAAAGGAAATCCCATGGTTTGACCTCATCCCCGTTTTCTCGTGGTTACAGCTCCGCGGCCGATGCCGCGCGTGCGGCAGCCGCATATCTTTCCAATATCCGGCGGTGGAAAGTACCACGGGCATTTCTTTTGCGCTTGTCGGCGGCGCGTCACTCCCGCCCGTAGCGACGGTCCTCGGCCTTCTTATATGCGCGGTTCTCATCGCCATTGTTGTCTATGACCTATTACATACCGTTATTCCCGATGCATGGGTCTGGAGTTTCAATGCGCTAGCTTTTGTTTCCATCTTCCTTTCCCCGCTACAGGCTACAAGCTACTGGCTACCGGCTGTTCTTGCCGGTCCCGCCGTAGCGCTCCCGCTCTTTGTTCTATGGCTTGTTTCAAGGGGCAGGTGGATAGGGTTGGGCGATTCAAAATTGGCACTCGGCATCGGCTGGCTCTTGGGACCGCTGTACGGGATTCAGGCGGTGTTGCTTGCGTTCATTATCGGAGCGGTTGTTTCCGTATGCGTCCTCTTGCCCCTGCCGCATCTCATCCGGTTTTTCAAGAAAGCGGCCTGCCTGTGCCTGCCCGCGCGTTGCACGCAGGCGGGCGGTGCACGCAGACAGGGGATAGCGCAATTCAGCCACACCGCATCGTATACAATGAAGAGCGAAGTGCCGTTCGGCCCGTTTCTTGTTGTTGCATGTTTTCTCGTTTGGGTATCGCAGATGTACGGCATTCAGATTCCATTTTTATGGCAGTAAAATTCAAGCGTATAGCGTATAGCGTCAAGCGTATAGAAAAGCACAATCTGTTGCTGTCTAAGCTATTCGCTAAACGCTATTCGCTAAACGCTCATTCCCGCGGCTTTTCTTTGATAGAGCTTATGGTTGTCACGGGTATCGTCGTTGTCATCACCTCCGTCGTTCTGACAAACAATAACAAATATGGCGGGTCGGTTCTTCTTCAGAACCTTGCCTACGACATCGCGCTTTCCATCCGCCAGGCGCAGGTCTATGGCATATCGGTGCGCGGTTTCGGCGCGAATAATTTCAGCGTGGGATACGGCATGCATTTTGATAAAAACCTGAATAATAACAAGAATTATGTGCTCTTTGCGGACTTGGAAAACACAGGGATTTTTAATCCGAGTCACGACCCGACTGAAAATGTTTCTCCTTCGCCGTACCAGATAGGGCGCGGGTATTACATTGCGGACCTGTGTGCGCCCGCCGGCACCAAACTCGCAAGCAACTCATACTCATGCGCCTCCGTTTCGCAGCTTGACATAGTATATAAACGCCCCGAGCCGGATGCGGCCATCCGCATTCCCGGTACATCGGCCTTGCAGGACAGCGCGCGCATTCTTGTTGCATCTCCGCGCGGAGATGTTTTAAGCATCGTGGTGGACGCGACGGGGCAGATATCAGTTCAGTAAAGAGTATCGTGTATACAGTTATCTTGTATCAAGTATGAAATTCAAAAAGAAAGAAAAAAACAGTTTGATCCGCGTGCGGGGTCCCATACACGATACACGATACACGATACACGATACACGAGCGTTTACGCTCGTGGAGCTCATTGTTTCTGTGGGCCTTTTTGCAATCGTGATGCTTGTTGCGGTCGGCGCGCTTTTGGCTTTGACGGGAGCCAACCGCAAAGCGCAGGCGCTCCAATCAGTCATGAACAATTTGAATGTCGCGTTGGACGGTATGGTGCGTTCTATCCGTATGGGCAGCAATTACCATTGCGGGTCGGCCGGCGGCATTACGACAGTCCAAAATTGCCCGACAACCGGCGACACGTTCTTCGCATTTGAACCATTCGGAGGAGATCCTGGCCTTCCCAATGATCAGTGGATTTATTTCTACAATGCATCGGACAAACGGATTTATAAATCTGTGAACGGCACAATACTGAATGCTTCCGCGCTCACCTCGCCGGAGGTGACCATAGACAACATGATGTTCTACGTGCAGGGAACGACACCCGGCTGCGACACCTCGTCGCCCTGTTCTCCCGTGCAGCCAAAGGTGGTTCTCACCGTACAAGGTACCGCGGGCGCCGCAAGTCTGAAAACAAAAACGACGTTCAACATTCAGGCGACAGCCGTCCAGCGGCTCCTTGACTTGTAAGTATCGTGTATGAAGTATCTTGTATCAAGTATGAAATTCAGAAAGAAAATGCAGAATTATTTCACCCGCATCGGCGAATCTATACACGATACACGATACACGATACACGATACACGAGCGTTCACGCTGATTGAAACAATGGTCGCGATTTCATTGCTTACAATAGCAATCGTTGCGCCGATGTCTCTCACCACGCAAAGCCTTTCAAGTGCATATTACGCGCGCGACCAGATAACGGCATTCCATCTCGCGCAGGAAGCGATTGAGTCCGTACGGCACGCGCGGGACCGCAACGTCCTGAAAAATGCGCTCGGTGTCACGACAGACCTGTTGGCGGGACTGCCGTCTTCGGGAACTCCCTTTACTATTGATACGACCAATAATGACCTGATAACGACATGCTCCGGCACCTGTCCCGTCCTCCGTAAAAGTACCGAAGGATTGTACGGCTATAGCGCCGCCTGGTCCCCAACGTATTTTACCCGCACGGTGACGGCGACATTTGTACCCGGAAGCGGTGATGATGAAATTACGGTTTTGGTACGGGTTGACTGGCAAACGGGAGGTTTTAACAGCCGAAATTTCACGATTTCCGACAACCTTTTCCGGTGGGTAAGGGATAGCAGCGCGGTGGGATAAATATGAAATACAAGCGTAAAGCGTATAGCGTAAAGCGTATAGAAAAACTCAATCCGGAGACGCCTAAACTATTCGCTAAACGCTATTCGCTAAACGCTGACTCGCGAGGCTTCACCCTTCTC
>JAUYLR010000069.1 GCA_030698935.1 bacterium | reverse complement strand
TGGCTTTGGCGGGCAGGTAGGAAGCTTGCCCCGTTAGAAGCCTCGCTTCTCACGGGGCTTGCGCTTCCGACTCAAAAGCTATAGCTCGTAAGCACTCAACAAATGCAATCATCTGTAAAATGTATCACACTCTGAACTTCCGCGACTTCTAACGGGATCCATGTGCTACTCCTTGCGCGGGAAGAGATTTGCGGGTTTTTTGTTGCTCATGATTGCTTGTATGATTTTCCCACTCGTTGCAGGCAAAAGTGGCTCAAGCATCTCGTCAATAAACGCGAGTTCGCGCACCAGTTCTTCAATAAGAACTTTCGCTTTTTCCCTGTCCACTTTCACAACCTTAAAAGGCTCCGTTACGTTGATTTTCTGGTCAAGCGCCTGAATACGCTCCCACACGTAATCGGCGGCGGTCTGTACTTCGTACCGCTCCAGCGCCTGCGCGAATACTTCCGGATACGGCACGAATTCAATCTTCACCGGCTCCGCAAGATGCGTCTCGGCAAGTTTCATAACGCGCGCAGCCAAGTTCCCGAGACCGTTGGCAAGATTAGCATTGTACGCTTCCTTGAACCTTGCAACGGTGAAATCGGAATCCTCAAACGGATGAATGTGGCGTGCAAGGTAGTAGCGCAGGGCGTCAGCCCCGTATTCTTCAACAATCGCTATAGGGTCAACCACATTTCCGAGCGACTTGGACATCTTTTGCCCGCCTACGTTAATAAATCCGTGAATAAGAATTCGTTTTGAGGGCGGCAGACCGGCCGACATAAGCATCGCCTGCCACATCGCCGCTTGTTGCCGTATCTGGTCTTTCCCAGCCATCTGAATTCCGTTCGGATGTTCAACGGTCCCCCAAAACTTCGTGAAGTTCACCTCGTCATTGGGCCAACCTAATGTCGAAATATAATTGATTAGCGCATCAAACCAGACGAACATCACATGCTCCGCGTCATCCGGCACCGGAATGCCCCACGGCATCTTTGTCTTTAGGCGTGAGATGCTGAAATCTTCCAATCCCGCTTCAACAAACTTCTTTATCTCGTTGAACCGGAAATCGGGTACGACAAAATTGGGACGTTCCTTGTACAACGCCAACAGTTTTTCCTGGAATCCAGACCAGCGGAAAAAGTAATTCTCCTCATTGATGAGTTCAATTTCAAGATTCGGATGAATAGGACAGTGCCCGAGGGAAAGCTCCGAATCAGTCTTCTCCAGTTCACAGCCCACGCAATATTTCAGCTGATAATTCTTCTTATAGATATCGCCCCTTTTGAGACAACGCCGCCAGAATTCCTGCGCCGCCTTCACATGATGCGCATCGGTAGTGCGGATAAAATGCAAGTCGGGATACAGGTTTAATTTCTCTTTGAGCGCGCGGAACTTTTCCGCGTATTCGTCCACATATTTTTGAGTGTCTTTACCTTCTTCTTGTGCTCTGCGATAGATTTTTATCCCATGCTCATCCGTTCCGGTGTTGAAAAAGACTTCATCCCCGCGAAGTTTACGGTAGCGCGCGGCGATATCCGCGTGCACTATTTCAAGCGCGAATCCGATGTGGGGCTCCGCATTTACATACGGAAGCGTGGTCGTGAGATAAAAGGCCGTCTTCTCCACCCCGTTAGAGGCAGGTCGTGGTCGTGCATCGTTTTGTAAGGACATGGATTTATTAACGTAACAATAACTTATAAGAAGTTCGATATTGTGTCGCGCGACCGCGGCCTCTAACGGGGCTCATGGGTGTTATTCATCTTCCGCGCTCGCGAAGGCACGTTTGTTCTCCAAATCCTTGATAAACTCCCGCAGAGCTCCGGCAACCGGAACGGAAAGAAGAATCCCGAGGAATCCCGCGAGTTTTGCGCCCACGATGAGCGCCAAAATGACGAGGAGCGGCGGAATACCGACGACGCGGGTCACCACCAGCGGATAGATAAGATGATTCTCAAATTGCTGCGCAATAATGTACAGCGCAACGGTGAGCAATCCGAGCGTAGCGCCCCCGTCAACGAACGCGATGATGACCGCGGGAACGGACGCAAGCGTCGGGCCGAACACAGGAATAATCTCAAAAACTGCGGCGACGACCGCAAGAAACAAGCTGTGCTTAACACCCAAAATCGTCAATCCAAGATAGATAAGAACTCCCATTATGACGGCGAGGAGGAGCTGTCCCTGCATCCAAAGTCCGATTTTGTGCTGTGAGCGTTTCCAGAGGTCAAGAACGTATGGCTCGTACCTGCGCGGGGTAACGATGCGGAGAAAGTCCGAGACCCCTGTTTCTATCACGGCGAAATAAAAAGAGAGGACGATGATGAGTATAAAAGAAACCACTCCGCCGAATACGTTGCTCACCGCGCTGAATGCGTTGCCGAATGTACCGCCTAAATTCATCGTGCTGCGCACGGTATCCATGACGTCGTTGGAAGATAGGGCGCTCGGCGTGGCAATTCCCAAAATGCGGGCATAGTCGTCGAACGCTCCGACGCGGCTGAACGCGTCCATGTAACTCGGGAGCGAAGCTATGAACATCGCCAAGTCTTCCAATACCGAGGGCAAGAAGAAATAAAATATACCGAAGAACACGCAAAATAGAAGAACGTAGACAAGCACCACGGAGAGAAGCCGCGGCACCTTCCGTCTCACCAATCCCGTAACGCCCGGCTCAATCGCGGAAGCAAGCACAATCGCCGTGAAAACGACAAGCACCATGTCGCGCAAATGGAACAAGAGCCACGCGCCCGCGAGCAGGAGCAGGGTCTTTATAATCGTACCTGTCGTTATGGTGATGTTTAGCGGGCGGGCTTCCATTCCCGCAATCGTACCATAACTCAAAATTAGTGCGTAGTTCGTAGAACGTAGAAAAGTAAGTCAGTGCAGACCGTCTACAGGTGCCGATGCCGACCCCATCGGCTAAGACGCTGAAGATATAAGTGTTTCTATAGGTGTTTCCCAAATGCTAATAAATTACGCCTAGGCGTAATTTATT
>JAUYLR010000065.1 GCA_030698935.1 bacterium | reverse complement strand
GCGGGCTGAATTGGAAAAGTATAAAGAAGAGAAACAGGAATATCTCGTGGGTTGGCAGAGATGCAAGGCCGACTCCATAAACGCCCGTAAGGATGCGGTGCTAATGGCGGAACGTTCGGGCAACCGCTCCCGTGACGCCCTTGTTGAAGATATTATTCCCGCACTGGATAGTTTTGATATGGCAATCGCAAGCGACGCATGGGTAAGCATGGACCCAAACTGGCGGACCGGAATGGAAAACGTGCGCTCACAACTTATTACCGCACTTTCCAATCAAGGTGTGAGCGCTTACGCGGAAATCGGAGATGATTTTGACCCGGTATTGCACGAGGCGGTGCAGGAAGTTGATGCGGATGGCAAACCGGGCAGTGTTGTAAAAGTCTTGCGGCGCGGGTATCGTACTCCGGGCAATATAATTCGGCCGGCACGGGTTGCGATTGTCGCGCATAAAGAATAGAATAAAACATCATGGGAAAAATAATTGGAATTGACTTGGGAACCACAAACTCCGCAGTCGCCGTTGTGCGAAGCGGAGAACCGGAAATAATTGAGAACGCAGAGGGCGCGCGAACGACGCCATCGGTAGTCGCAATTTCAAAAACCGGAGAGCGGCTAGTGGGACTCTTGGCAAGGAGACAAGCCGTAACAAATCCAAAAAACACAATATTCCAAATAAAACGCTTCATTGGGCACTCATATGATGAGTCCGCAGTTGATAAGGACAGAAAAGCCGTTCCATTTGAGGTTAGAAAATCTTCAAGTGGCGGCATTGAGGTGCACATGGGAGCGGCTCCGGGCGGGTCAAACGAGCCGAAATGGTACCGACCTGAAGAAATATCCGCAATGATACTTCAGAAGCTGAAGCAGGATGCCGAAGCGAAGCTCGGTGAGACAATTACGGAGGCTGTTATCACGGTCCCTGCGTATTTCAACGACGCTCAGCGGCAGGCTACGCGCGATGCGGGTAAAATCGCGGGGCTGGATGTGAAGCGCATAATAAATGAGCCGACAGCAGCGGCGCTCGCATATGGGTTCAACAAAAAAAAGAACGAGAAAATTGTGGTGTTTGACTTCGGGGGAGGCACGTTTGATATCTCTGTTCTGGAGGTTGGTGACGACGTCATTGAGGTGCGCTCAACAGACGGCGACAGCCATCTTGGAGGAAAAGATATAGACCAGAAAATCATGGCGTGGATTGCCGATGAGTTCAAAAAGGAGTCGGGTATAGACGTGAGGAACGACCCGCTCGCCCGCCAACGGCTGGACGAGGCCGCGGAGAAGGCAAAAATTGAGCTTTCAACGGCCCTTGAAACCGAAATAAATATCCCGTTCATCACCTCTGACTCATCGGGTCCGCGACACCTGCTCGTCAAAATGTCGCGCGCAAAGTTGGAAGACCTTTCCGCCGAATTTGTGCAACAGGCGATGGCAATTACAAAGCGCGCCATGGACGCCTCTCCGTTTAAGGTGGGAGATTTGAACGAAGTCATTCTCGTGGGCGGGCAAACGCGTATGCCCGCGCTTCAGAAGGCCGTTGAGGATTTCTTCAAGAAGAAGCCGAACATGACGGTGAATCCCGACGAGGTGGTCGCCATCGGCGCGGCAATCCAAGGAGGAATCCTTCAAGGCGACGTCAAAGACGTCTTGCTTTTGGACGTGATTCCGCTTTCAATGGGAATTGAAACCATGGGCGGAGTCGCCACAAAGATAATTGAGCGCAATACGACCATCCCCACATCGCGCTCGCAGGTATTTTCCACCGCATCGGATAACCAGCCGTCGGTTGAAATCCATATCGTGCAAGGCGAGAGACCGATGGCGGGTGATAACAAGTCGCTCGGACGGTTCAATTTGGACGGCATTCCGCCGGCGCCCCGCGGGATACCGCAGGTGGAGGTCAAGTTTGATATAGATGCAAACGGAATTTTGAGCGTCACTGCAAAAGATAAGGCTTCAGGAAAAGAGCAGTCAATCCGCATTGAGGCACGTTCGGGGCTCACTGACGCCGAAGTTGAAAAAATGCGGAAAGACGCCGATATTAACGCCGATGCCGACAAGCAAAAGAAAGAACTCGTTGAGGCGCAAAACGCCGCAGACCAAATCCACTACGCCGCGGAGAAAGCGCTGAAAGAACACGGCGAAAAGGTAAGCGAGGATATCCGCAAGAATGTAGAAGTGAGAATTGATGCACTGAAGACGGCACGCGCGGGCACGGACACGGCCGCCATCAAATCGGCGACCGACGCGCTCGGAACGGCGATGAGCGCAATCGGCGAGGCAATGGCGAAAAATCCTCCACCGCAAGAGCCGCCGCAGGGAGGCGAACAGAAACCTCCGGAGGAACCCCCTAAGACCCCATAGACGATAGGTGGGGGAACGAAATGAAGAGCTGATTAGCTGTCTAAACAAGGCGTCTGATTGCTTCACTCCTTGATCCGAAATCAAAACCATACCAATAATTTACGCCTAGGCGTAAATTATCATAATCATTTTAATCCGAAGTGGGATTTATATTTCCGTTCGTGCCATATACGTTCGGCAATGATAATTTCTATACAATCCGCGATGCCGAAATAATCAGCGATAACCTCGAGTTCCTCCTCGCACGGGTAAGGTGAAATAAAGACTGATTTCTGGACGTGTGTGAAATCCAATCTTTTCAGCATTGCGGCAAATCCATCACGAGCGGTTTTCAATTGATTTGGTATATCAAAGATAACAACGCGCCATTTTTTATCCCATACTTTTTGTTTTTTGCGGCTTTAGCGCAAGAAGCGCTTGCCACGCGATAATCTTTTTGCCTGATTCACTAAGTGCAATCTCTGCGGCGTTTCCTCGTCTTGTAATAGAGATGTACTTCTTTGCGACAATGTAGCGTGATACGCTCCGCAATTGTCTATCCGATATATCCTGAAGCTTTTCAAATTCGCGCATTGCCCTATACGCGCTGAGCGAAGTGTTTCCGGGGTGGCGCGCCATGGCAATCGCGGCGTTTGCGATGGTCGATAGGACCCTGCCAAGTATTTTTCCGCGCCGACTGACGAGCATATGAATAGTCTAACATATAACGCCTAGGCGTATATCATTGGCATAGGAATTCATTTCATGCCTTTTCTTTTTTGCATTGCCAAAAATGCTGGCGTATAATCATCAGACTATGGCAAAGGATTATTACAATATTCTCGGCGTTACGAAAAGCGCGAGTGAAGACGAAATAAAAAGCGCGTTTAGAAAACTCGCTCATAAATACCATCCGGATAAAAAGGGAGGGGATGAAAAAAAGTTCAAGGAGGCGAGCGAGGCGTACGCGGTGCTTTCAGACAAAAAGAGGCGGGCGGAGTACGACACATACGGAAAGACATTCGCCGGCGGAGGCCAACAGGCCGGCGGGTTCGGCGGATTCGATTTCTCCAACTTCGCTCACGGCGGATTCAACGAGCAGGAATTTGATATCGGCGACATTTTCGGCGAGTTTTTCGGCGGAGGGGGCCGTGGCGCTTCGGGCAGGAGTCGCGGCCGCGACATCTCCGTTGATATTGAACTGCCGTTCCGTGAGGCTATATTCGGCACAGAGCGCAGAATGCTCATCGCCAAAATGAGCGTCTGCGGAGGATGCGACGGCACAGGAGCCAAGAAGGGTACGAAGCGCACCACATGCGCTTCATGCAACGGCAAGGGCGAAATTCGCGAAGCCCGCAACACATTCTTCGGCAACTTCACAACCACGCGCACATGCCCCACCTGTTTGGGGCGCGGCGAGGTTCCGGAACACCCGTGCGACACGTGCAAAGGGCAGGGTGTCGCAAAACGGGAAGAGGAGGTGCACGTTGTCATTCCCGCGGGAGTATCCGACGGTGAGATGGTTCGCATGCCGGGCAGGGGAGAAGCGGCCGCCGGCGGTGTCGCAGGCGACCTCTATATAAAACTGCACGTTAAAGCCGACAGATCGTTTACGCGGGACGGAAATAATCTGCTGACCGTTCTTCATTTGAAACTTACCGACGCGCTCTTGGGAGGTGAATTTAAGGTTGAGACGCTTGACGGGGGTGTATCTGTAACCGTCCCGCAGGGAATTGCGCACGGGGAGCTCATACGGGTGCGCGAGCGGGGGGTTCCGCACGGCAGGGGGTCGCGCGGAGACCTGCTGGTACGGATTGACATCCAATTCCCGAAAAAACTCTCGCGCACGGCGAACGAACTCATTGCGCAACTGCGGAAGGAAGGACTATAGGACTAGGTTTTAGGGGACAGGGTGTAGTGATACGTGGGCCAAGCCATAGCGAAGTCCGTAATGTATCCGACTGATTGGATTAATTCTTGCCAATTGAGGTGGCGGCGCCGCCGCTGATTGTAACTATAGAACCCGAGAAGAACGGCATGACAGTCGTGCCGTCCGTTGTCCCGTCGCTTGTCAAGAACGCAGAATGCGCTCCGGCAACATCTGTGTTTCCGGCGGGTGAAAGCCAGACCGCAAAACCGTACTGATTTCCGGAAAGCGAGACCTCGTCGTTTATATCCCTGATGTCGAACTCCACCGTTCTGCCCGCGCCGGTTACGGTCAGGTCGCCCTTGACATAGACATCAATGGTTTCTCCCTTTTTAAAGACAATACCCGGCTCGAAAAATGAAACGTACTCCTTGTTGGAATAAGGGCTCATAATTGCGGGATATGACACGTCATTAACTACAGTTGCAATATTTGCAAAATCTGCGCTTCCCGCGCTGCCGGATTGCGTCCAGACTATATTGGCTAAGGTTATGTCTTCCGGAGAGTTGGCGCTTATCCTTATGCCCGAAAATTTGATTTCTTTGTCGTTGACGTAGCGCGTGGTCGCGCTGGCCGGGTCAAACTGCGACAAAGTTGCCGTTGCTCCGCCGACGACAAGAGTGCTGTTTATTTTCTGCGTCGTTCCGCGCAACGGCAAGACCCCCTCCACGGGAGAGGAAGCGACGATACTTGAAATTTGAATGGCTGGTATTTGAGAATCGTACGAAGATAAATCGGTCTGCATGTTCGCATATATCTCAAAATTCCGCGTCTCGCCTGCCTGAATTTTGAATGGAGTCCTAAAAACTGCCCTGTGGATTGCGTTGAGAGATACGACATTTCCTATCTGCAAGCCATCCTCATCGTAAAGCCCGAAGCTTCCGAAGGCGGCATCTGCGCCGAGGCCGACGCGCTCTATTGTTATCTCTTTTACAATGATATCCCCGCTTCCCGCAGATAAATCGAAGGTCAGGAATAACGGCGTGGCGCTCGCGGGAGCTATCAAGGATGTCGGCTGGCCGGGGTCGCGTATTGTTATCATATCTGCTTGCGGAGCCGCCACGGGAGCGTTTGCCGCGCTCTCGTCTTTCTGTTCGGACGATGTTTGCGAGACCGTCTCTTTGCACAAGTCGTTTAATTTCGCGCGCGTAGAAGGCCCGACTGTGCCGGTGCCTTTTGCAAGACCGTTCGGCACCAATATCTCGGACGCATACTTCTCTTGGAATTTTATGATTGCCTGTTTTGTTTTTGCTCCCAAGAAATTACTTTCATTGCCGGGAGAACCCGCTCCCGCATCGGCTATCAGCGTGTCCGGAAACGTGTTTAATAATTTCTGGAGCGCTAACACATCCGGACCCGAACTTCCGACTTTGAGATTCTTATCCCATGAATACGGGCAGGGTGAAAGCGATTCCGCCGAGGCAAAGGAAAAGAATAGTACAGGCAATAGGGCGGCAATAGCTAACGCAGAAAACGTCCCTCCGTGGGCCTGTGCGTTCATGGTGTTTAGTATACGCCTCTCAAGTACGCGCCAGCCCGTGACTGTGCATATCCCGTGGTATTCTCATTTATATCAATATGCCTGCAAAAGATACCGGGTGGGGAAGCGGAATAGTAAGTTGGTTCAACCGCCATAAGGAGCGGATCGGCATCATCGCTATCGGACATACGGCGAAACAAATTGAGGAGTTTCTTTTTGACTGGTTATTGTACGGATTTGTGGTATTCAAGGCCGCAGAAATCTACGGGCCTTACTGGGGCTCGCTCGTCGCTTTCGCGGTGATGTCGTCCCTATCGGCCCTTGTATGCTATGCGTATATCCGTTTCTACGATTGGGCAAAGAAAGATTGGCTCGGATTGGAAACAATAGAAGAATTGAGGCAATCGGAAGAAACGGCGGGCCCCGTCATGCGCTGGGTTATCAGGCTCACCAAGCTCGGCGACTTTCCGATGTTCGTCGTTCTATCAATATATGGAGACCCCTTTGTGGTCACGCTCTATTTCCGGCGCGGCGCCCATTTGTACAACGGCCTTTCAAAGCGGGACTGGTCAATCTTCTGGGCGAGCGTGGTGTTTTCAAACGCGTATTGGACGCTCCAATGGGGAGTTATCGTCGCGCTTATACAGCCGCTGTGGCAATATGTTCTGAAACCGCTTTTCATGGCGCTTGGAATTGCCTGATTGTAAACAGGTACGATGAGGCGTGAACGCGCGGTGTTGTATACTATGGATGTGGAACAACCTGAAGAAGCCGCCGGTGCAAAAATCGTTGCGACCAGACAATTTCCGCTTCACTGGGTGTTGCTCGCGTCCACGGCCATCGCGATACTGGCGAGTTTTTATATATACTTCTTTACAAAGAATTACGACTTTTTGATAGAAGCGCCGTGCGACGCGGCATTGAGTCAGTGTTATGTGCGCGATTGTTCAACCGGCGATTGCCCGCCAAACAATCTTTCGGCATACAGCCTGTACCGTGTTCCAGCCGCTCTTTTTAGCTCATGTACCGATAATAGTTGCTCAAATATCTGCACCGCCGGAAACACGGTCTGCAAAGAGATACCATGCTCGTCACAGGTAGACGTAGAATGTTCGGGGCCGCGCGCTTTTCAATAAGTATGAACACGACCGTTGCCCCGTCACTCATAGACCAGCTGCAGACGCTCATGCATTTGGGGAAAATTGTGGAAACGACCGACCATCTTTTCGTGTCCCAAAACGAAGCCAGAGCCACCCTGATAAACCGGAAAAAGGATGCGGAGCTGAAGAAAAGGGTCTGGGAAAAAATGAGTCCGGAGGCGCGCGTCATTATCTCTAAATTCAGTTCGCCCCGGGCAATGCTCTTCAGGCAAGTTGCAACGCCTACGCACGAAATCCTGCGATTTTTGCGCATTGCGAAGCACATGAAATTAAACCCCGTAATTCTTGAGTATTACGGCGACAAGTTCGTCAGCGCGGGAAATCCGTATAAGCGCGCCCTCGGGAAAATGCCGATTTACCAACACACCGGCATTGACGGCAGGGACAACGTGAAATATCACAACGTCGTTGACTTCAACGCGTATACGGGAAAACCGCTCTCCGACGTGAAATGCAAATCCGGAGAATCAATGATTGATTTTCACCATAAGCTATTAGACAAAATGTCGCGCCTTAATATCAGTACCCACTGTGCGGATGCGACGCCGTGGTTCCAGTGCTTAGGCGGAATTGCGGGAAAGTATTATGAGGAATTCCTCGCGCTTTTTATCCGCGATGCGATTCTATTTGAATATTTTGAGCCGACGGAATCGGAACAGAAATTTGTACGCGAAACCATGGTTCCGGCGTTCCAGAGTGTAACGGCACAATTTGGCATGCCGCCGCTCATCGTCCGGCTCGTGCCGAAAAATAAAGAGGGAAGGAGATTGTGGGAGTCGTATCCGAAGAAAATTGAGCCGCTCATCAGCGCGTAAACATATGGATATCAACACTTGTTTCGCCACAACTGAATCATACAGAAACTTGGCTTTGTATGCGCATCTTATCCCGTCCCTCGCAATCTTCATTTTAGGATGCTTCGCATATCAGAAGGCTGAAAATCGCCACAAGGCCGAGTATTTCTTCGCGTTTGTCGTCGGATTCGCTCTCTGGCTTATTGGAGACCTTATATTGTGGACGAGCGACAGCTACCATCTGGTCGCGGCTGTATGGCAAGCAATGGATTATATAGAAATAACGTTCTTTCTCCTTTTATTTGGCTTTGTGAGCGATGACCTTTTTCCTGCGAACGTCCGCCGCTGGGTGTCTCCCGCGATTGTCATTTCCATTGCCGTACCTTTGGTTATAACAGTCACGGGAAATGCCGTGACCGGATTCAATCAGCCGCAATGTGAGATGCTCAATAACAGACTGATTGAAGACTACAAGCTCGCACTTGAAGCAATTATCCTCGCGGCAACATTTCTGTTCGGACTCATAAAAGTCTTCCGGACGCATAGAGACAGGCGGGAGCGGGTCCGGATTGGGTTCGTTGTCGCGCCCATCGTACTTTTTATGGGGATATTCGCGGGAAGCGAGTATATATCAAGTTACACGGGAGTGTACGAGATAGAGCTCTACTCTTTCTTCTCGCTTCCGGTATTTATCCTTTTGTTGACTATTGCCATCACCAGCTACGGCACTTTTAAACTGGGTAGCACGGCGGTCAAAGCCCTTTTTTACGTCTTTCTTGCACTGGCCGGTACGCAGTTCTTTTCGGTTCAAAGTACCACTGATTTTGTTCTGACAGCTATAAGTTTCGGCGTCGTCCTCACCCTCGGAATCATGCTGTTCAGAGTTTCTGAAAGAGAAATCGCGCAGCGGGAACTCATCCAAAAACAGGAACAGGAATTGGAAGTGGTCAATCATCAACAGGAAGGGCTTCTGCATTTCATCAGCCACGAAATTAAGGGATACCTTACAAAGAATGAGGCTGGTTTTGCGGCTATTACAGAAGGGGATTATGGTGCTGTGTCGGAACCCCTGAAAACGATGGCGGCTTCAGCACTCGTAGACACGCGCAAGGGGGTGGAAACGGTTATGGACATACTTGACGCATCCAATTTGAAAAAGGGAACAGTCGCCTACGACAAGAAACCGTTCAACTTTTCTGTTGCGGTTCAGGACGTAGTGAATTCGCTAAAACCGATGGCGCAAGAAAAGGGAATCTCATTGGAATATACAGACAACACGGACGGCCCCGCAACAGTGAACGGTGATGAGAACAAATTGCGCCGGCACGTCATACGGAACGTGATAGACAATTCAATTAAGTACACGCCTTCGGGGAGTGTGCATGTGGAACTCTCAAAGACCGCCGGCATATTGAGAATGACCATCACCGACACCGGCGTGGGCATAACTGCGGAAGATATGAAAAGACTGTTCACCGAAGGCGGCCACGGCGCGGATTCTATAAAAGTAAATGTGCACTCAACCGGATACGGACTATACATTGCCAAATCCATTACGGAGGCGCACGGCGGCAAAATCTGGGCCGAATCGGAAGGGAAAGACAGGGGTTCTAGATTTATCACTGAACTGCCGACTGATTAAGTATTCAGGGATTTTCTGGTATATTTAATCAATGCAGAAGAAACGACTTTTAACCGGCGTTCAGCCATCCGGCACGACCCATATAGGCAATTATTTCGGCGCTCTGAAGCCGTTTGTTGCGGCGTACGGGGATTATGAAAGCATGCTGATGGTGGCTGATTACCACGCGCTTACGACGCTCAAAGACCCTAGAGAAGTGCGGGATAATGTACTGAATGCCGTCAAAGACTATATCGCGATTGGCGTTGACCCAAAGCGGGCGACAATCTTTCAGCAGTCTGCAATTCCGGAACACACGGAACTCGCGTGGATTCTGGAATGTCAGGTCACCGTTCCTTTTTTGATGCAGGCGCATGCGTATAAAGACAAAGTTGCCAAAGGTCTTGAAGCAAACGCGGGCCTTTTTTGCTACCCGATGCTCATGGCGGCCGACATCCTTCTGTACGACACCGACGTGGTTCCCGTCGGCGCCGACCAGCGTCAGCACGTTGAGTACGCGCGTGAGGCGGCGGCAAAGTTCAATGCGGCATACGGCGATACTTTTAAGGAGCCTGAAGAGAAGATTCTTCGTTCAGTCGCAATCGTACCCGGTACGGACGGAAAGAAGATGAGCAAGAGCTACGGCAATACTATTCCGCTTTTCGGCAACGCGGATGAGATTCATAAGGCCGTTATGGGAATTCTTACCGATTCAAAGGGCGAGAGCCCCGAAAATGTGTACGCAATCCATCGCCTGATAAAAGATGAAACTGAAATCGCGTCGCTCTACAAAGCAAACAAAGGAAAGTACAAGGTCGTGAAGGAAGCGCTTGCGGCGGACATTGAAGCGCTCGTGGCGCCCATGCGGGAGCGGCGCGAATCAATCAGTGATGCCGATGTTATCCGGATTCTGAAAGACGGAGCACAGAAAGCACGCGGGCAAGCGGAGGCAAAAATGAAAATAGTCCGAGAGAAAGTCGGCGTTACAATATGAAGTCCCAATCTGCAAATGATACGAATACCACAAATTGCTACAAATATGAGCATTATTTATTTGTAGACATTCGTAGATTGAAATAAATTCGTAGATTGGAACATAAACAAGATATGAAAAACAGGGTACTAATAAAAGACCTCCGGAAGAACATCGGCCAAACCGTTACTATTTCAGGCTGGGTCTCGGTGCGCCGCAACCAAGGTAAAATGGTTTTCTTTGATTTCCGCGATGCCTCCGGCACCGTTCAGGGAGTTGTGTTGCCGGCCTCTCCCGCGATGGAAGAGGCGAAAATCCTGCGCCCCGAATATGTCGTTGCAGTAACCGGCGAAGTGGTAAAGCGCGGCGAGAAGAATGTCCAACAGGGGAAAGAAAACGGCGGCTTGGAACTGCGCATAGAAAAAATCACAACACTGAACGCTTCAGAAACGCCGCCGTTTGACGTAACGGCGGATACATCCGGCATTGGCGAGGAAACGCGGCTGGAATACCGCTATTTGGATCTCCGCAGTGAGCGTATGCAGAAAAACCTGCGCATGCGCAGCGATTTTGTCCGCAGAGTTCGCGAGTTTCTTTTCAAGAAATCATTTACGGAAATTGAAACTCCGCTTCTCACGGAATCCACGCCCGAAGGCTCGCGGGATTTCGTCGTGCCGTCCCGTCTGCATCCGGGTTCCTTTTACGCGCTTCCGCAGGCGCCCCAGCAATACAAACAACTTCTTATGGTGGGGGGATTTGAGAAATATTTCCAGATAGCGCGCGCGGTGCGCGACGAAGACCTGCGCGCAGACCGCGGTTTTGAACACACGCAGGTGGACATTGAAATGTCGTTCGTGGATGAGAGCGATGTCATGGACCTCGTGGAGGAAATGATGACCGAAACATGCGAGGGCATGGGCTTCGTGCTTAAAGAGAAACCGTTCCCCCGATTTACTTACGCCGAAGCTGTTGCAAAATTCGGCGCCGACAAATTTGACCTCCGCACGGAAGAAGACAAGGCAAAGGGAGTTCTCGCCTTCGCGTTTGTGTACCAATTCCCGTTTTTTGAGAAGACCGATGAGGGCGGGTGGACGTTTACCCACAACCCGTTCTCAAGGACAATAGCCGAGCACGCGGATTGGCTCATGCAGAATAAAAATATCGGCAAGATTCTCACCATGCAATACGACCTCGTCTGCAACGGCTACGAAATCGGCGGCGGAAGTGTCCGCGAGCACAAACCGGAGCCTCTGAAGAAAGTCTACGAGGTCATGGGATACAGCGAGGCGGAAATTGAGGAGCGCATCGGGCACATGCTGAAAGCGTTTACCTACGGCGCTCCGCCGCACGGAGGCATCGCGCTGGGTGTTGAGAGAATTTTGATGACGCTCACCGGAGAGAAGTACCTGCGCGAGGTTCAGGCATTTCCGATGACGCGCAGGGGCCAAACCGCCGTTATGAACGCCCCGAAGCCGCTGACGAAGGAGCAGCTCGCGGAACTTGGACTCAGCATAGTAAAAAAAGACGGGCCGTCTACAGGTCCCGCCACAACCGGCGGGAAAAAATCATGATGACAAAATTCGTTGTTTCAACCCAAAATTTCACGGGGCCGCTTGAGACCCTTTTTAATTTGATAGAGGAACGCAGGCTTTCCGTTTCCGACGTCTCGTTGGCCGATGTCACCGACGCATACCTTTCATATGTGGAAAAACTTCCGTCATTGCCTCTCGGAGAGACGGCGCAGTTTGTGCTCGTCGCTTCAACGCTGCTTCTCATAAAGTCGCGGATGCTTCTCCCCACACTGGAGCTTTCCGAGGATGAGCGCGAGAGCGTAGAGGAGCTTGAACGGCGGCTTGCGCGCTACGCCATCATCCGTAAATCCGCTAAGCTCTTGCGGCGTGTATGGGGTACTTCACCGCTGCAGTTTCCCAAACGGGTCCCCATGCCCGACCCAATCTTTGCGCCGGGGCAGGTTGCACAGGATTCCATTGTTCAGGCGATGATGCGGATGATTAATATGCTCCCGAATGCGCTCAAATCAGCGAAAGCGCTGGTAGCCCCCGTTTTGGCCCTTGAGGAAGTCATCGTCCGTCTTGAGAAGCGGCTGGTGGGCGCCGTGCGCGCCA
>JAUYLR010000057.1 GCA_030698935.1 bacterium | reverse complement strand
GTAATGCGGATATGACAATAGACACGGAAGGTAAGAGTTCCGAAGAGGTGGCGAAGCAAATTGTCTCGTTTTTAGCTCTATCGACCTCGTAGGTCGATAGAGGGTTGACAGGTGAATGGAGGTTGATATATTGGACTTGTTATGGACAGAAACGGACACAAAACGGCTATAATTTTGACTTGCGGCTGTGAAATGAGCTCCCTGCGCGGAGGCGTTTTGCCTGCATAACTTTCACTAGATATTCAGACAAAAACCCTCCGCTTATCGGGGGGTTTTGTTTTTTCTGCTCTTTTCCTCCGAAGGAGGATGGTACTGGGGTCTCCTCGTGACTTTCCGTTCTTGTCTCCTTGTTCTTTTCCGCCAGAGGCGGATCCGCCTACGGCGGAGACAGTTCATTGATAATTAGGAGGTTGAAAATACCAAATTGGCCGGGAACTCCTCGCGGGCAGTTTGGTATTTTCAATCGCAGTTTTTCTTTTCTTTGTTTTCCGGCCTCAAGGAGGGGTCAAGGTATGGATAGCACAATTGAGAAAGCAGTCGTCGATGCGACGACGGCCTTGAATAAAAACTGGGCCGTAGTGGTAGGCCCAGACGGAGGAGATGCAGGAATTGAGGTCCTGCGGGCGCAGCTCAACCATTCGGCGCAAAAGCTGACAATTCACGAGAGGGGATTCGTCAGAAGCGAAAATGTGCCGTATTTTTTAACACTCCTTCTCATTCAGGAGAAGGTGGTCGGCGAGGTCTTGGGTGGTAAGACCATGCCGATATTTCAACTCGACCTATCCGGGGGTTTGCGGTTAGTTGATTGCAACCTCAACCCGGTCTAAGAATCGGCGAGTCCATGTTCCAGCCGGCGGTGTTCCACAGTAGCTTTGTGGACCCGCCGGTTTTCTTTTTGAACAAAGCTATGGCCAGCTATTGGATACTATTTTATGAAATGCTATGATGTCGCGATGAATCCCGTTAGAAGTCGCGGAAGTTTGGAATATGTTATATTCAGCGGGCATTTTACATGCGTCAAGTACTTACAAGCAATAACTATTGAGTCGGAAGCGCAAGCTTCCTACTTCTAACGGGATGAAAATCACAAACTTAGGATTCCCGAACGTTTACCAATCGCTCATCAAAGTTACCGTTGAGAAGTTTTGGAAAGGAGAGGCGACGGAGACAGACGTGCGCAAAGCGCTTGCCGATGTGCAGGCCTACAATCGTTCTGCGCAGGAGGGTCTTGACCTCATTCCCGTAGGTGAAATTGACCTCTACGACCGCATGCTGGCGACTGCCGTCCGCTTCGGCATCGTGCCCGCGCGCTTTGGCACGCCGGCCGACGCTATAAAATCGCTCGCGACATATCTCTCAATTCCGCGGGGAATAAAAGACAAGCAGGCGTCGCCGATGGTGAAATGGTTCAATACTAATTACCACGTGGTACAGCCTGAAATTGAACGCGACCCGATGTGGCAGAAAGACGCGCCTTTGCCGGACCTATCCCAACCCCGCCACATCTTGCCGCTCATCGGGCCGTGGACGCTTCTTGCCTATTCAATCAACACGACATCACGTTCAATTCCGGAGTTGTTTTCCATACTTTCCAAGGAGTATCAAAAGTTCATTAATTCTCTCCCCGAACACACAAAGGTTCAGTTAGAGGAACCGTCGTTCCTCACGAAGGGAATTCCGCAAGGCTATGAGGATTTCCTCAAGGGAATCAAACGGCAGGTGCATCTCCACGTTTACTTTGGTGCGGTCAATGATTTTGCCGAGCGGCTCTTTGCTCTTCCTGTCGCGGGCATCGGCCTTGATTTCTTTGACGGACACGAAAACCTCTCGCTCTTGGCGCGTTTCCCGAAAGAGAAGACGCTTATCGCGGGCATCATAAACGGTCGCAATGTCTGGCCCGTATCCGCGCGCACAGAAAAGCTACTTGCCGAGGTGCGCAAGTCAATTCCCGAAGAGCGGTTGTACGTTTCGCCCTCATGCTCGCTTTTGCATGTGCCGCTTTCCGCCAAAGGCGAGAAGGGTGCATTTTCTTTTGCCGAGGAAAAGATTGCGGAGCTGAAAACAGTGAAAGACGGCAAAGCGAAGTACGCCCCCTTCACACAGCAGAATCCCGCGTTGCCGAAAGAGCGTTTTGAGCGCAAGCGCAAGAATTACTGGGTGAGCGATATTGCCTATCCGACCACGACCATCGGAAGTTTTCCGCAGACCGCGGATGTGCGGAAGGCGCGGAGCGATTGGCGCGCGGGAAAGAAAACCCTCGCTGATTACGAAGGCTACATGAAGAAGCTCACGAAAGAGTGCGTGGAGCGGCAGGAGAAACTGGGTCTTGACCTTCTCGTGCACGGCGAATTTGAGCGCAACGACATGGTGCAGTACTTCGCCGAGAATTTTTCCGGCTTCACCGTCATCAAAGGGCCGGTGCAATCCTACGGCACGCGGCATGTCCGCCCGCCTGTCATCACGGGGCCTGTCAGCCGTCCGCGCCCGTTCACCGTGCCATGGAGCACCTATGCCCAATCGTGCGCCAAAAAGCCGGTCAAGGGAATGCTCACAGGGCCCGTCACAATCGTGAAGTGGGCGTTTCCCCGCGAAGACATGGAGCAGGAGGCGCATTTTTATGAAGTTGCCCGTGCGCTCGCGGAAGAAGTGAAAGACCTCGCCTCGGCCGGCATCAAGCACATTCAGATAGATGAACCGGCTCTGCGCGAAGCGCTTCCTATTAATCCCGCCCGTCACGCCCACTACTTGCATCATTCGGTGAATTCGTTCCGGCTCGTCTTCTCTGCGATGCCGGATGAAGTGGTAATTCACACGCACATGTGCTTCTCGGAATTCAATGATATCTTGGATGCGATTAAAGACATGGGTGCGGATGTGTTGCTCATAGAAGACAGCAAATCAAAGGGTAAGGTGGCCGCCTCAATCCGCGATTCAGGATTCCCGGCATCCATCGGGCTTGGCGTATACGATGTGCACAGCCCGCGCCTGCCCACGGTAGAGGAGATGCTCGCCATTCCCAACTCGCTTGATATGGACCCTCATAGGGTTTGGATTAATCCCGATTGCGGCCTAAAAACCCGCGGCGAGGAAGCATGGGCGCAACTTGAACTCATGATGCAAGCGGTGAAAATCCTCCGAGCAGGTGTTGCAGGCAAATAGAAATCTATGAGGTTAAACCTCAAAGATTCCTAGTATTCGGTATACTGTATACCGTATACTGTATACACATGAAAATAACCGATTTAGTAAAAACGTCTACAGGGCCCTTCATCTCCATTGAGATTATTCCGCCGCGCAAGGGCGTACGCTTGGAGACTTTATTTGCCGAACTTGAGGCGCTTATGGCGCATAAGCCGGCTTTCATGAGCGTCACTTCACATGCGCATGAATGGAGCATAGAAAAAGTGGACGGAAAAGAGGTTGAGCGGATGAAGCATAAGCGCTTGGACACCAACGCCATCTGCATCGCGGCGCAGGCGCGTTTCGGCATTGAGCCGACGCCGCACATTATCTGCCGGGGGTTCACAAAAGACGAAACCGAAGACGTGCTCCTGACGCTCCATTTCCACGGCATAGAAAATGTACTCGCGCTTCGCGGCGACGGCCCACCCACGCGCGCGGGCACCGCTTCGGCGTTCGCCAACGAGTACGCATCGGATTTGGTGGAGCAGATACAGCGCATGAATCAGGGGCTGTATTTGGACCCGATAGAAAATGCGGACAAAACAGATTTTTGCATCGGCGTGGCCGGTTACCCCGAAAAGCACTTTGAGGCGCCGGACATGAAAACCGACCTCGCAAACCTGAAGAAAAAGGTTGATGCGGGAGCGCACTTCATCATCACGCAAATGTTTTTTGATAATGAGGCGTTTTACCGGTTCAGGGATGAGGCAAAAAGAACAGGTATTAATGTGCCGATAATCCCCGGCATCAAGCCGCTCTACAAGAAAGAACATCTGGAAGTGCTTCCGCGGATATTCCATACCAAAATTCCGCAGGCCGTGATTGAATCTGTTTCTCGGTGCGATAATCCGGACGACGCATACAAGGCCGGTATTGAATCCAGTGTCGCCCAATGCAAGGATTTGCTCGCGCACGGCGTGCCGGGCATTCATTTTTACAGCATGAGCGTGGCGAAACCAACATCAGATGTATTGAGGGGAATTAAGTCATAGCACTATGAATCCCGTTAGAAATGACGGAAGTTAGGTCTGTGGTATATTCATCGGATGCGTTACGTTGGTCGAGATTTTACGTCACCTAGCTTTTGAATCGGAAGCGCAAGCTTCCTATTTCTAACGGGATGAAGATATTCATAGAAAAATTAGTGCTCAAAGGGAAGCACGGCGTTTCAGACCGTGAGCGAGAAGTGGCGCAGGAATTCCAGATTGATATTTCTGCCGAAGCGGATACGCGCGCATCAGCCGAATCGGACGAGATTTCCGACACGGTGAATTACAAAGATTTTGCGGAAATCGCGCGGGAAGTAATTGAAGGCCCGTCTTCGCATCTCATAGAAACGCTTGCGCACAAAATAGCGAAACGGATTCTTGAAGACGAAAGAATAAAAGCGGTTTCCGTTACGGTTCGCAAACCGCAGGTACTTGAGAGTGGCATTCCCGGCGTGACCATTGTGCGGAGCAGGTAGTATGCGCGTATGGACATCTATTTAGGGTTAGGATCAAACCTTGGCGACCGTGTATTGAATGTGCGCACGGCACTTTCCAAACTGCCGCCAGACATTATTGTGGAAGCCGTATCACCCGTATACGAAACCGAACCGCAGTATCTGAAAAACCAGCCGGAATTCCTGAATATCGCCTGCAAATGCAAGACTACATTAAGCGCGCGAGAGGTGCTTACATTCCTAAAGAAAGTGGAAACAGATTTAGGAAGAACAGAAACAGAGCGTTTCGGACCGCGCATCATAGACATTGACCTCTTGTTCTACGGCACAGAGCGCGTGAATGAGCCGGACTTAATCGTGCCGCATCCGCGGCTCTCCGAACGCGCGTTCGCCCTCATCCCGCTCGCCGATATTGCCCCCGATTTTGTGCATCCCGTACTTAAGAGTACGATACGGAAACTAAAAGAGAAACTGAACGTATCTGAAGAAGTGCGAAAAACTGAAATCACATTATGAATAAAATGAAATTCAACTGGGGAAGCCGCACTTTTGTGATGGGGATAATAAACGCCACACCCGATTCGTTTTCGGGAGACGGGCTTATGGCGCAAGGAGGGAATTGGGTCGGGTCGGCAGTTGCACAGGGAATACGGCAGGCGAAAGACGGCGCGGATATTCTTGACGTCGGCGGCGAATCCACGCGCCCTAGTTCAACCCCCGTTTCTCTTGAGGAAGAATTGGCGCGGGTCATTCCTGTTATTGAAGGGCTCGCCAAACAAGTCACGGTTCCGATTTCAATTGATACCTACAAATCAGAAGTCGCTCGGCAGGCAATTCGCGCGGGCGCAAGCATCATCAACGACGTGTGGGCATTAAAGGCGGATTCTGCGATAGCGGATGTTGCCGCGAAATATAAAGTTCCGCTCATCCTCATGCACAATCGCAGCAAGCCAAAAAATGCACAGGAGAGCGAGAAACTGGGCGCGCGATACGTGGGCATGGAATATGGAGACCTCATGTCCGATATTAAACGCGAATTGGAAGAATCAATTGAGCGGGCGCTCCAAGCGGGCGTTGCCCGCGAAAACATCATCGTAGACCCCGGCATCGGCTTCGGAAAAACAGTTGAACAAAATTTGGAACTCATTTTCCGCTTGCGCGAATTGAAAACACTCGGGTTTCCGGTGCTCGTCGGGCCGTCGCGCAAATCATTCCTTGGTTACACTCTGAATGTGCCGCCGGAGGACCGCCTTGAGGCGACAGCCGCCGCGGTGACGCTCTGCATTGAACGCGGGGCCGATATTGTGCGCGTACATGACGTGAAGGCGATGAAACGGGTGGCGACGCTTACGGATGCGATAGTAAGGCGCTAACCCAGCTCACTTGGGGGTGAAACCCCCAAGTGAGCTGCGGGGATTACTATGGCCATAAACAGCCTGAAAAAATTGATAATTTCAGGCTCTGTTTGTGGTACTATATGAGGCACAATGCATACCCGGAATTTCCGAGAACTGCTTGAAAGCCGCTGGAAGCTCGGCAATTTTTTGTGTGTGGGGTTGGACAGCGAGCCGGAGAAAATACCGGAATCCGCGCGCGGGGCGAGCACCCGCGACACCATTGTACGTTTCAACACAGCGATAGTTGATGCGACTAGGGATTTGGTCTGCGCATACAAACCAAACCCCGCGTTTTATGAAACGAACGGCGAGGAGGGGTGGGGCGCTCTGCGAGAAACAATTTCCTACATTCACAAGGCGGCGCCCGAAGTGCCGGTTATTCTGGATGCCAAACGCGGGGACATAAAGAACACGAACCGAAACTATGCAGAATCCGCCTTTGATTATTTGCAAGCGGACGCAATAACCGTACAGCCCTACCTTGGCGGAGAACCGCTCGCGCCTTTTTTTGAACGCACAGAGAAAGGGATTATCGTTCTGTGTCACACGTCAAACGGCGGTGCGGGCGAAATTCAGAATTTGGAAGTAGCAAAGGGCGAGCCGTTGTATAAAGTTGTCGCACGGCTTGCTACGGAGAAGTGGAATGCGAACGGGAATTGTTGCGTCATGGTGGGTGCCACATATCCGGAAGAACTCTCGGCAGTTCGCGCAATTGTCGGCGATATGCCGATACTTACCGCCGGTATTGGAGCTCAGCACGGAGATTTGGAAAAGGCGGTTACAGCAGGCAAGGGTAAGAACGGGAAAGGATTTATAATCAACAGCTCTCGGTCTGTCATTTTTGCGTCCGCCGGAAAGGATTTTGCGGAGGCTGCGCGGAAGAAGGCCGTTGCGCTGGATAGCGCAATTCGTAAAGCGATGTAAGATATCCGGATATGTTGACGGAAGAAGAAGTGATGGATTCTTTTCAAAAAGTCGGCATGTTCCGAACGGGACACTTCGCTTTAACGAGCGGCAAGCATGGCGGCAACTATCTCAATAAAGACGCGTTGTATACCGACACCGTAGAAACGTCAAAACTGTGCCGCGCCATGGCAGAGCGCTTCGCGAAGAACGGTGTGCAGGCAGTGATTGGTCCCGCGATTGGTGCGGCGATTCTTGCACAGTGGGTTGCATATCACCTGACTGAAATCACGGGACAGGGAATATCTGCCGCCTATGCCGACAAGGACGGACAAGGGGGTTTCGTCTTAAAACGCGGATACGATGCGCTCGTGAAGGGCAAGAAGACTCTCATTGTGGAAGATTTGACGACCACGGGCGGTTCCGTTAAGAAAGTCGTACAGGCGGTACGCAATGTAGGCGCCGAGGTGGTGGGGGTTGTTGTGTTGGCAAATCGGGGTGCGGTTACCAAGGAAGACGTAGGCAATCCGCCGGTCTTTGAAGCGCTTGTTGATTTGGAACTTGAAGCGTGGGAACCGGCTGATTGTGAGCTCTGCAAGAAGGGGATTCCTGTTAATCCCGATGTCGGGCACGGGCGTGAATTCTTGGCAGGCAAAAAGTGATGCAAAGACATATGGTACAATCGTTCCTGTGCTATTTTAATAGGTATTTAATAGGTAAGAAAATCAGGCATATATGAACAAGACAGTATTGTGGGTTCTTGCGCTCGTGATTATCGCGGGCGGATGGTTTCTTTATTCATCAACTCCGGCGCAGGAAGCGGGGGAGACAGGCGAGAGCGTAGAGGGGGACACCGCATCTCAACAGGTTCCGGCCGCGGATGCCGCCGTGAATGTCACGGCGACGGTAGGCGTAAACGTTCCGGCCGAAGTCATTACCTTTACAGATAACGGATTCGTGCCTTCTACCGTTACCGTTAAAAAGGGACAAACGGTACGGTGGGCTAACAACTCAGGCGCTAAAGTATGGCCGGCTTCAGCGGTGCATCCCTCACACGCAGTGTATCCGCAGAAGTCAGCATCTGATTGTCTCGGCAGCTCGTTTGACGCCTGCAGAGGGCTCGCGCAGGGCGAATCGTGGGATTTCACATTTAACTATGTCGGCGAATGGAAGTTCCACAATCACCTGAACGCATCACAATGGGGCGCTGTGAAGGTAACCGAATAAGAAGACACTCAAAGCCCGGGCGGTTTTAAACGGAGGAATCACTCATACCGTTTAAAACCGCCCGGGCTTCTCGCTGAAGATTGGAAAAAGGATGCGATGAGGTGTCACCTCATCGCATCTAAAAATTAAGACGACTTGATAAAGAGGTAAATATCTTCCAGCGCCTTTACGGCGTCTCCCGCCGCGATGTTATTCTGGTGGTACTTTCCGTCGGTGCAATCTCCGGCGGCCCACACTCTTGACGGCGTATGCTTGTCATCAGGCATTAATGCGCGTTGCGTAAGCGGGTCCACTTCAATCTGCCCGATTTTATTCAACACGAGGGAATCCGCAAGCCACGACGTGTTGGGAAGCAGTCCGATTTCAACGAAGATACCTTCTACGGAAAGGATTTCCTCTGCGTCTTTTCCCGCGAGCTTATATTTGAGGCCGGTGACGAATTTATCCCCGACAACCTCGGTCAGAATTGCGTTCTTGATTACACGTATATTGGAGTGCGCTAGAACCGCGCGCACCGTTATCTCATCGGCACGGAATGTTTCGCTCCTGTTTACGATAGTTACGGTTTTGCAATATGCAAGAAGCTGGGCGGCGGTTTCAAAAGCGGCATTTCCCCCGCCGATAACGGCGACGTCTTTGCCCTCAAAAAGCGGTCCGTCGCATGTCGCGCAATAGGTGAGGCCTTTTTGGTCGTACTCCGCGGCGCCCGGAATCTCCAGTTTGCGGCGCGCGGCGCCAGCCGTTATTAAAACGGCGCGTGCCTCGTATTTCTTTCCGCTCGCGAGTGTGACCGTTACTTTGTCGTTATCTTGTGCAAGCGCAACTGCGGTGTCGGGAAAGACGACCGAAAGGGAATCGCCCGCATAACTTTCCACGTGTTTGCGCAAGTTCTCCGCGAGTTGCTGTCCCGAAATTGTCGGACTCCCTATCCAATTTTGAATATTGTCCGATACGGTGCTTTGCCCACCCCACTCCTTCACGACCAGAACAGTTTTCAGTCGCTTGCGCGCGGCATACACGCCGGCGCTAGCGCCTGCCGGGCCCCCGCCGACAATGATTAAATCAAGCATACATGTTCTATATGTTGTAATCGTTGTAAACGTTCTATTCGTCACTACGGCGATTAGAACGATTAGAACGCGTTGAACGATTATACTGCGCTACTTCTTTCTCAGGAAGGAAGGAAGTCCTCCCCATGAATCATCATCGTCAGATTTTACGGTTGGCGGGTGAACTTCCGCAGCTTTGCTTGCAGCTACAGCCGCTCTGAAGGCCCGCTCCCTCTCTGCTTTAGCCGCCTTGCTCTCATCGCTTTCTTTCTCTCCATCACGCCCGCCCTCCTTGTAGACGGGTATACCGGTGACGGGAGGAACCTCCGAGTCTTTCTTGGCGGCAAGGCGCGAGGAAGCGGCGAAAAGCGTGGAACGCGGGGGAAGTTCCGGAAATCCGGTGGCGATAACGGTAACGCGAACCTCGCCCTTCTTGAGCGAACTGTCGGTGACAGCTCCGAAGATGACCTTTGCGTCCGGGTCTATGGCCTCTGTTATCACGTTTGCCGCATCCTGAACCTCCAACATTCCGAGGTCCTCTCCGCCCGCAATAGAGAAAAGCACGCCTTTTGCTCCGTGTATTGAAACCTCCAAGAGCGGGGAATTAATGGCATTGCGGGCGGCCAGTTCCGCGCGCTTCTCACCGCTCGCCGTTCCGATGCCCATAAGCGCCGAGCCCGCGTTCTGCATGATGGTGCGCACATCCGCGAAGTCAACATTGATGATGCCCGTTGTGGTGATGAGGTCGGAGATGCCTTCCACCGCCTGCTTCAGGATGTCGTCGCACATGGCGAACGCATTCTTAATGCCTGTCTCGCGAGAGACGACGGCGAGAAGTTTATCGTTTGGAATTACGATGAGCGCGTCAACCGCCTTGCGAAGCTCCGCCATTCCTTGTTCCGCGAGCCGCATTCTGTGCGCGCCTTCAAATCCGAACGGGCGGGTCACGACGCCGACCGTGAGCGCCCCCTGTTCGCGCGCGATTTTTGCGACGACGGGCGCGGCACCCGTTCCCGTTCCGCCGCCCATTCCGCACGTGATGAAAACCATATCGGAACCCTTCAGGGCGTCCTGTATTTCTTCCCGCGTTTCATCCGCCGCTTGGCGGCCCATATCGGTATTCATGCCGGTTCCCAACCCGCGCGTAAGAGCTTTTCCGATATGAATCTTTCTTTTTGCTTTTGATTTGTGCAAATCCTGACCGTCGGTATTTATCGTTACGAAATCAACGCCCTGCACATGCGTACTCACCATGTGGTTCACCGCATTCCCGCCGGAACCTCCAACGCCGATGACGCGAATCCGCGCAAACGATTCCACATCCGGCTTCACTTGTTTTGTCATGTGTTAGAGATTCTTAACGAATGATAATGAGTTTAGAAGCTCTTACATCCCTCCCCAATTTTGAACTCCAGCAGTTCTGTTGATAAGTTCTGACTGTGGTTGGATATGACAGTGTTGCATACTTCTTCATTGTTTCAAAATTGGGGAGGGATCGTGAAAATTATAGTCGCTTTGCTCCTTAATTTCCTACGACATCATAGCACAGCGGATAAAGAGTCAATGTTGACTATACGCGCTGATTATGTCCGCACATGAGTTGCGAATTTGGGTCGCTCTGGCGGCCTTTCATTTTGTATGTTCTCTATACGCTATACGCTAATCGCTAACAGCTAGTGTTACGGCAACAGCGCCCGTACCGCTTGCTTGATAGACTCTCCGCTGCGGCGGAGAATTTCCCCGATTGAATGTTCCCCGGCCGCCGTGTCTTCGGCAAAGCCCCACCGGCAAAGGCCATAGGCGACAGACCATGTCGCATCCGCGGACCCTGTCCGCGTCAAGTTTCCGATGAGCCCAATTTGCGAGGGGAGCCGGAGGACGGTGCGCGCGATATCCGCCGCGCTCGCGAGACCGGAGCCACCGCCTGTAATGATGATGCCTGCCGGTAGCAGTCTCTGCCGCCCGATTGTTTTTAAGTGTGCGTTCACAATGATAAACATGTCGCGGAGTCGTCCGGCGATTATCATGTTCATCTTGCGCGGCGCGACATCGCTTCCGGTAACCGCACCGCGCTTCAGCTGTTCGGCCTCCGAGGGAGGTATCTGGAGAGAGAGTGCGATGGTGTTCGTGATATCAGTGGAGCCGTTCGGAAATACCTTGACCGAAATGGGAACATCATTATCAAAAATTATCACCGAGAGAGTTTCTGCGCCGATATTTGCGAGAATCACCCCGGCCGTTTTCTGTGCTTTTGAGAGGGTAACGAGGCTGGCCGCCAAGGGCGATGCCATGACTCCCTCCACCTCAACGCCCGCCGCTTCCACGGCCTCTATAAGGTCGTCGTGATGTTGTGAAAGCATGGTAATGAGGAGCGTGTCTACGGCAAGTTTTGTGCCTTGGAGCCCGTTCGGCTGTCCCAACACCTTTGAACCGTCAACGCGGAATTCAACGGGAATGGTGTGGATGATTGTGCGATTAGTGAGCTTCGCCGAAGACTTTTTCTCGCTCTCACGTTCCGCGCGCTCAATCTCGCGGGCAGTCACGATTCCTCCGGATGCCGTCAGAGTCACCTCGCCCGTTGAGCGTATTTCGTCAAGCCCTAGCCCGCCCAAAGCCACGCGCGCGCTCTTGATGGGGACTTTTGCCGATTGTGATGCGCGCGTAAGCGCCTCCTTCACGCTTTTTACCGCCTCTGCGGGGTCAATGATAAAGCCATGGCGCATCCCCCTTGAAACGGCGACTCCCGTTCCGATTATTTGCATCGGAAGGTCGGGGTTTTCAGCGGGCGCGGCAATCACGACTTTGACGTGATACGTGCCGATATCAATCCCCGTGTAGTATTTACGCATTAACTCTCATTGTAGCGCGCATTTTCAGCATACAAAGTGCATATATGCGTGGATAAGGCGGCAAGAAGATTTTATATTTTGAAGCCAAATCGTTTCAAGACTTTTCGCTCCTCCGCCTCCATCTTGTGTCCATGCTTCATCCCGCGCAGGTGCAGGCATCCGTGGACAAATAAAAGCGCGATGCGTTCGCGCGCGCTTATGTCCGCGGCCCTAGCTTCACGTTCCGCTTTTCTCACGTTGAGGAAAATCTCCCCCTCATATTCGCCGAGAGGGAATGAAAGGACGTTGGGCGCATAATCTTTTTTCCCTGCCTGCCGAAGCTTCAGCGCAGGCAGGCTGTAGGTGCGGTTGATGCGCTTTGTGAGCGTGTCACCGCAGAGGACGAGCGACAGGACGTACCGCTCGCTTAAAATATCGCGGGCTATTGTTTCAAACGGAATGCGCGGAACGCGCGAGGAAATCGTGCACCGTATCTCCGTTGTTGCGCGCGCAAGAATACTTCCCATGCTCCTAGTGAGCAATCGGTGCACCTTCATGTGCCGGCGCCGGCTGGCTTGGCCGCTGCGATTCGCCCCCCTGCGACGGGAAGCGCGTTGTGTGGCCATGCCCGCGCACCTCCTCGGTCACCTTTCCCTCTTTCAGAAGTTGGCCGTATTCTTTCCGGCGCCGTATTGACTTCAACGTGCGTTTCTTTTTCACGATTTTTGATGCGCCCCTCTCAAAATAGCGCTTGTTGCGGACTGTGCGGATAAGACCCGCGCCGCGTACCTTGCGGCTGAATTTACGGATAGTAGAAATAGCGGTTTCGCTTCCGCTCTTAGTTACTTCTGCGTTTATCATTGGCAGGAGCATACCACTGCGCACGGCCAAGAGCAAGGCCAGCACAGTGAATGTTTAATATGTAATTTCAAATTTCAAATTACAAAACAAATCTTAGTGTATTAATTCATTAAATCATTAGGACATTAATTAAAAATTTGAAATTTATCATTTGAAATTATTCCTCGAGATTTATCATTTGAAATTTGACATTAACCTGTTGCCCCTACGCCACAGCTACCACCCGGTGCCGCTTGAGGTAATTCGTCAATTCGGGAAGTTGCACCGCATCCTGCGAGTTTGTGGCAACCTCGCGCACCAAGATAGTACCCTCCATCGCCTCTTTGTGGCCCATAAGGAGGATATAGGGAACCGCATATTTTTTCGCCTCCTCCATCTGCTCCGCAATACGCTCGTGCAGAAGAGATTGGTATACCGGAATTTCCGCCTTGCGCAGGGTTTCCATGACGCCAAGGGACCGCCGGCGCGCCTCGGGCCCCAAGTGTGCAAAATAAAGAGCGGGAGCTATGCGTTCTTCACGCTTCACGCTGGTTTTCCCGTGTATCTCGCAGGCGATTGAAATAACCGCCGCGGGCACGCCGTCTGCGGGTCCCGCTCCACCCTGCGAGGCGGAAAACCGCGCGGCGAGCGGATCGTACCGCCCGCCGTACGCGAGCAAAATACGAGCGCCCGTTTCTTCGTCAACGGCGGCTATTTCAAAAATAGAATGCACCCAGCAGTCGCGGCTGCCGAGCACCTGCGGATTCAGTTCGTACGGCAGTCCGAACACTTCCAGGTACTCCAGCAGGTTCCAAAATTTCCTGCGCTCGTCTTCCGTCAGATATTCCATTGATTGGGGCGCGCGCGATGTGGCAGGGTGGCCGCGCTCTATCAATTGGATTAAGACGCCGAGCGGGTCATCCCCAACCCTCGGCCGCAGAGTGGGCGAAATGCTTTCAATGTGCTTGCGCAAATACACCCCGATGTCGCGCACATAGCGGTTGGAAGAATCCGTGGAGCCGATACTGTTGATGGAAAGGACGCGCTGTTTGATGCCCGCTTCCGCGGCGATGGCATCGGCGACGACGATGAGAAGCGCTTCGGCAATTGCTCCGGATGAGCCAACGACATGCAGTTCCAATATGACCGAAGGGACATTGGAACGCTCCCGCGATACGCCCGTAGACTGCCTCCACAGGAGCCGCGAGCCGGTGTCTCGCAGGGATGAGAGACAGCGTTTCGCGGCAGAGACAAGGGCGCGCTCATCGCGCCGCGCGAATGTCATTTCGGATTCACACTCTGCGGCGGAAGGAATCCGGCGTTTTTCAATCTGCTTCACCGGCTGATTCGCAAGAACGATTTCTTTCGGGCGCGGAAGTTTCCCCGCATCTTCCAGCGAAGAGAATCCGTAATACTCGGCAATCCCGATTGCCGAGGAAAGGAATTCCGCGGTGTTCTGATGCTGGGTGTCTTTTAATCTAAACATATATAAGTTCCAATCTACGAATACATTCCAATCTACAAATAACTACAAATGACAAATCGGTCACATTCGTAACCATTCGTAGTATTCGTATCATTTGTAGATTGGGACATACTATTTCCTAAATAACTCAAAAAACTATTCCTGGTAGCTGTATCTCCCCGGAACAATTCCTATCACATTGAAAGGGAAGAGGCGGGCATCTACGCGCCCGCTGATATCCGCGAGAGGCAGATTTCCCCATAGCCGCGAGTCGGAAGAAACGCGCCTGTTGTCTCCCATGACGAAATATTCGTCCGCGCCGAGCATCCTCTCAACGCTCTCGCCCCGTGTGGCATTCTTCGGGTCTATGTACGGCTCTTCAAGAGTGAACCCGTCGGGGTAGCTTGCGTTCACGATAGTGACCGCGGAGCCGGAAATACTGACCGTTTCGCCGGGCAACCCGATAACGCGTTTAATGAGCGAGCGGGAAGCGTCTTGCGGGAGCGTAAAGACGATGACGTCCCCGCGTTCCGGCTTTTTAATATCGTACACAATCTTATCAATTATCAGATAGTCCCACCCCGCGAACGCCGGCTCCATGGAGGAGCCCTCCACGATGTACGGAGCGGCGATAAAAAGCCTGATGAAGAGTGCCAAGCCGAGCGCGACCACCGTGTATCCGAAAATGGAACGGGAAGAGGCGGGAGGAGTTTCCGGTGACGAGATGGTATCTTTCAATGTCATCTCCATGTGCGAGCAGTCTACATCGCGCGTGCCGTTGACACCAAGCGACGCGAATGTTGAATACATTCGCGAAGCTCAAAGCACGAAATCCGAAATCCGAAAAAACCAAAAAACGGAGAAAATAAAAGAATTCCGAATTTGTTCATGATTTTGAATTTTATGCTTTGGATTTTTTCGGATTTCGTGCTTCGGATTTCGTGCTTTCGGTGCTATCCTGCACCGTATGGCATGGATAATCGCCGGTTTAGGAAATCCCGGATACGAATATGAAGGCACGCGCCACAATACGGGGCGCATGGCGGTTGAATATTTCGCAAAAAGCGCGAAATTGAGCGAGTGGAAGGAGGACAAGAAGGCTAAGGCGCTTGTTTCGCGGGGCATTGTGGGAAAAACATTGACGGCATTGGTGCTCCCGAACACCTTCATGAATAAATCCGGCGCCGCCGTCTCAAAATTCGTGAAAAGCCCGAAGGCGGCCGAGCGCATGGCGGTCGTCTACGATGATTTGGACTTGCCGCTGGGCGAAATGAAGATTTCATTCAACCGCGGAAGCGGCGGGCACAAGGGCGTTGAGTCGCTCATGAAGGTACTGAAGACCAAGAAGTTTACGCGCGTGCGCGTGGGCGTTTCTCCCTCAACGGCGAGCGGCGCTTTGCGAAAGCCCGTCGGAGACAAAGTGGTCGTCAACTATATTCTTACGAAATTCAAAGCGCATGAGCTTGAAGTATTAAAGACGGTGTTTAAGCGTGTCGCGCGCGCGTTGGAAGTCATCGCGACGGAGGGACCGGGGCGGGCGATGAATGAGTTCAACTGAATAGTCAGTAGAAAGTAGTCAGTAGTTAGTAGTGAAATGCAGAAAGCCTGCACCCCATTTCTTTTCTACAGACTACTTACTACTAACTACAGACTACCTATGCCGCAGGCTTCAACGTCATCCGTCGTTCCTTCGGTTCACCCCGTTAGAAAGATTACTTCTAACGGGGCAGGAAGAATGTTTATGCGGCAGGCTTGAGTGTCATTCTTCGTTCTTTGGGCTCGAAAAACGTAATTATAAAGGGATACACCTTGCCAAGCTCCAATTTTGCATGCAGGTCTTCCTCGCTCGCGAATTCTGAAATGTGCACGAGGCCTGCAACGCCCTCCTCAATGGATGCGAGCGCGCCGTGCTTGTTGTATTTGATGACAACCGCATCCACCTTCTGGTCTTTCTTGTACTTGGCTCCCGCTAAAATCCACGGGTCTTCTGTGAGCGCTTTGAGGGAAAGCGACACCTTGCCGTCTTTTATCTCAATAACCTTTACCTTCACTTTCTCGCCGACTTTGTAGCGCGACTTCGGATTTTCAACGAGCGCCCAGTCCATTTCTGAAATGTGCACCAATCCTTCCAAACCCTCTTCCAATTTCACGAATATTCCGAATTCCGTTGCGCCGGTAACAATGCCCTCAAACACATCGCCGGTGTGGTATTTCTCAACAATGGATGAACGCTCGGATGTACCCGCGCCCTTTTCGCTGAAAATAAGCTTCTGTTCCTTCGGGTTCGCGGTGATGATAAGCACGTCAATCTTGATGCCGACCATTTTCTTCAGTTCCGTGAAAATCTTGTCCTTGTCGCCGTCCGGAACGCGCGGATAGTGCTCGTGAGAAAGCTGGGAGGCGGGGAGGAAGCCGTGGATTCCATTCCAGTTGATGATGAGTCCGCCTTTGTTTGCATCCGTTATCGGAAGCTGGAACATCGTCTTCTTATTCATCGCGGATTCGGCCTCGTTCCAGATGAGGGCCTGCCGCGCTTCGCGCAGACTTAATTCAATATAGCCGTCGGCGTTATCCGTGCCCATCACTTTTGCCGTGATGGTGTCGCCGATGTTGACGTTCTTCAGCGTCTCGCGGGCCGAGAGATACTCGCGTCCGTAAATGATGCCGGTGCCGAAGGGGTGTATATCAACGAAAACGCGCGCCCTGCCGAACGCGATGACAGGCCCTTCCACAACATCATCAATAGACGGAACCTTAGGAGCCGAGCGAAGCAGTTCCGCCATCGGTCCTTCCTTCATTACAACTTCTCCCGCGTCTTCACCACCAACCTTTTTATCTCCCAAAATCTCATCTTGCCCAATAATTGTATCCGACATGTGTTAAGTGCTTCCGGTGCCCTCTGCTCCTTCCGTTTCAGCCGCTTGGCAGAAGAGTATAAACCGTCCGCTCTCTATTAAATTGTTAAATCGTCAAACGACGACGTGTGCACAATATATAGTAGCTACTGCCTAGACGCAAGCAGTAGCTCGCAGGTTATCGTAGCCCGAACGCAGAAAGACACAGAAAGAAGCCAGTAGCCGGTAGCAACGGGATCCAAATGTTAATAAATTACGCCTAGGCGTAATTTATTAACATTTGGAAGCACTTA
>JAUYLR010000054.1 GCA_030698935.1 bacterium | reverse complement strand
TCGGGTGGAGAAAAACAGCGTGTCGCCATCGCTCGCGCGCTCATCAACCGTCCCGATCTTATCGTCGCGGATGAGCCGACCGGAAATCTTGATCCGATCAACACGTGGGATATCATAAAGCTTCTCCTTCGCATCAACGAGCTCGGCACGACGGTTATTCTCGCGACGCACGATAAAGAGGTTCTTAATTTTCTCGCTAAGCGGGTGATCAGCTTGGACAAGGGCCGCATTATCCGGGATGAAAAAGAAGGCCGCTTTATTTTAACGTAGTAGAATAGGCGATAGGATATAGGCGTTAGGGCATGACCCTAAACCCTAAACCCTAAACCCTAAACCCTGTTCCCCATGGCAACCTCCCTGTTTCGCATAATTAAATACGGATTTCAAAATTTCTTCAGGAACGGCTGGCTCTCAACCACCACGATCGCCATCATGGTGCTCACCTTGTTCGTCGTGCACTCGCTCGTTATCTTCAGTTTTATGACTACGACCGCGTTGGATGCCTTGAAGGACAAAATTGATGTGAGCGTTTACTTCAGGGTAGGCGCGCCGGAGGATGAGGTTCTGCGGGTCAAGGCATCGGTTGAAAAGCTTTCGGAGGTCAAAAGCGTTGAATATGTTTCACGGGAGGAAGCGCTTGCGACTTTCCGAGCGCGGCACGCCACCGACGATACTATCGGCAGGGCGCTTGATGAACTTGATAATAACCCGCTCGGAGCTAGTCTGAATATCAAGGCAAACGATCCTCGTGAATACGCGGCGATTGCGGCGTATCTCAACAACGATACGCTCTCCAACGTTATTGATAAGGTGAACTACGCGCAAAATGAGGTTGTTATTCAGCGACTCATCAAGATTGCCGATACGGCGGAGAAGAGCGGCATTGTGGTCGCGGTCGTTCTCGTTCTCATCGCCTTCCTTGTTTCATTCAACACTATTCGTCTCGCAATTTACTCCAATCGTGAAGAAATAGGCATCATGCGCCTTGTGGGAGCTTCAAACAGCTTCATCCGCGGTCCGTATATTGTTGAGGGAATTATTTACGGTCTTGTTGGGGCGATTATCAGTCTTGGAATGGCCGCTCCGGCGATCGGTTTTGTGTCTCCGTATGTGAGCGTTTTTATTCCCGAGGTTGATGTGTCCAAGTATTTTGCAACGAACTTTTTAAGCCTTTTCGGAATTCAGGCGCTGGTCGGCATCGGTCTTGGCATTATCTCAAGCACATTCGCGGTGAGAAAGTATCTAAATAAGTAAGATTCGGCGCCGAACCCAAAAAATCAAAAAAAATGCCCTTGCGGGGGCATTTTTTGTTGTATCATTTAGAGGTGCAGTCCGATAGGGGGGAGACAGCATCGTTTTTGGTTCAGACTATCATTTTATGCTACAATTTATAAAAGTTAAGGGTATTTTTTTCATTTTTCTTCTCGCTTTGGCGGGTGTTTGGGTCTTGGGAAGGGGCGGGGTCGGCACCCTGGTAATCGGACCCGCCTCACAGATAAGCCCTCCGTCATCTTCGGCGTCTTTGGCAATCGAGCCTCAAGCGCCAGCCATAGTTGGCCCATCGGTCACGATCGGACAGACCGTTATTGCCGTTGAGCTTGCGACGACGACCGAAGCAGTCCAGAAGGGCCTTTCGGGGCGAGCTTCCCTCGGTTCTCAAAGCGGCATGCTGTTCATCTTTTCAAAGCCAGACATATACCGTTTTTGGATGCCGGATATGCATTTCCCGCTTGATATCATCTGGGTCAATGACGGCACAGTTGTTGATATTTCTGAAAATGTTTCAAACGAATTTGATCCCCGCGCCCCGCGTTTTTACGCTCCCTCAAAGCCGGTCCGATATGTGCTGGAGGTTAACGCCGGATTCGCGGCGGATAAAAATATACAGATCGGCGACCCGGTAGTTTTCAGCTTATGAATATAGAAAAAGCGTCTCAAAGCGGCAAAAAGGAGTGGAACGAATTTGTCCGCAAACAGTATCCCGCGGTCGGAGGATTCATGCAGTCGTGGGAGTGGGGAACATTTCAAGAGCGGTTGGGCCGTGCTGTGGAGCGCTATTTTGTGTCTGACGGAAAGGCGCCCGTTGCCGCTTTCACTCTTATTTACCATGCGCTCCCGTCGGGCTTCCGCTATGGATACGCGGCGCGCGGTCCGGTCGTCGCGACATCCGACGAAAGCGCGCTCGTGAAAATTTTTGAGACCATAAAAACTTGGGCGCGAAAGCACGCGCCGGATCTCATTTTCTTACGCCTTGAGCCGCCGATCTCTGATCGGCCCGCCGGTCTTGATGCGGGCAATTTTCAAATTCCCTCGTATTATGTTCAGCCGCGCCACAATCTGAGCGTCCCGCTCTCCGGCACGGAGTCTGAGATCCTTCTCTCGTTGCACCCTTCCACGAGATCAAATGTCGGACGGGCACAAAAGCGAGGCGTCACGGTGGATATTCGCGCGGAAGTCGCCGTGGACGAGTATGACCGATTTCAAAATATGATGCGCGATACCATCACGCGAAACAGTGGCGTGAACGCGTATCCGAGCAAGGAGTATTTTGAGGCGTTATTCGGAGCCTTGTCCGAATCCGCGCCCGATGCCGATGCTTCCGGCGGACTTTCTCTCGGAGTCTTCCGCGCGTATCACGAGGGTGAACTTGCGGCCACCCACTTCGTTCTTTTCTTTGGTTCAACCGCGACGTATCTGTATGGTGCTTCGTACACCAAGCACTTGAATTCTAAAGCGCCCACGTATCTTCACTGGGCCGCCATGCAGGAGGCGAAGCGGCGGGGGATGCGGTACTACGACCTCGGGGGAATTGACGCGAACCTTTGGCCAAAACTCACTGAATTCAAGCGGCAATTCCGGGGAGAAGAGACCACCTACGTCGGCAACATTGATATCCCTCTTCGGCCTTTGGCGTATCGGGCATATAACCTTCTGCGCCGGCTCAAAAAACAAGCATGAGGAAATTTAACTTCTTTTCATTCTTATTTCTGTCTTTGGCGGGCGCTGTGGCCGTCATTTTTGTCGTTGCACTTCCCGACCGGGTGGATCTGGCTCCGCCAAGCTCTCCGGAGGTCGTGCAAAAGTCATCAAAATCATTAAAGAGCGCGCCTCCGCCTCCTCCAAAAGAGTCGCCGCTTCCGAAGACAAAAATACTTCCAATCACCTATCATACCTTCCAGACTTTCAATAACTGCGCGCCCGCCGCTCTTTCAATAGCTCTTTCCTACTACGGCATATTCAAGAGCCAAGAAGTGCTTGCCGCCGATCTTCGGCCGAACAACAACCCGAGGGGAATAAATGACGAAAAATCCACAACGCCGGATAGGCTTGGCGCGAAAGCGCAAGAATACGGCCTCACTCCATATTTCCGGGGGAACGGAAACATCAATCTCATCAAGCGGCTCGTCGCAAGTGGCTTCCCGGTTCTCATGCGCACGCTTCTGGAGGCAGATGAAGATTTTGCCCACTACCGTGTCATTAAGGGCTATGACGACACCACCGAAGAAATAGTGCAGGACGATTCGTATCAGGGCAAGAATATCCGTTATTCGTATGACGAGTTTTTGAAGCTCTGGAAACCGTTCGGCTATGAGTATCTTGTGTTGGTGCCGGAAAATAAGATCGCGATTATTGATGCTATTCTTGGCGAGGAAGCGAATGCGAAAATTTCATGGCACAACGCCATACGGACCGCGGAGAGCGAACTTGCGCAAAATTCCGGAGACATTCTCGCGCGCTTCAATCTTTCCGTCGCTCTCTATTACGCCGGAAGATATGTGGAGGCGACAAAGGAATTTGAAAAAGTTGAATATGTCTTGCCGCGACTCACGATGTGGTATCAAATTGAGCCCATTCGTGCCTACGCGGCTCTCGGCAATGCCGGGCGGGTATTTGAGCTTTCCGACAAGATCTTGAATGATAAAAATCCGGCATTCCCCGAGCTCTATCTTCTCCGGGGCGAGATGCATGTCGCGGAGGGAAACCTGGCGGCGGCGAAGGCGGAATTTCAAAAAGCGGTCCTCTACAACAAAAACCTGGAAGCCGCGCACGAGGCCCTGGCTTCGGTCAGCGGGAACTGATCTGACCAA
>JAUYLR010000051.1 GCA_030698935.1 bacterium | reverse complement strand
AATAATGTGAATATTCTTGCGACCATAGAGCGGGATTCCTACCGTGGCGGGCTTGCCTTGAGGATTGTTGATATCATTCCGGTAGCATAAAAGTGCTATTATCGTTTGCATGGAGAAAATAGTTATCTACACGGACGGCGGTGCGAGGAACAATCCCGGACCCGCGGGCGCAGGCGCCATCATCATTGACGGCGAAAAAAGATTTGAGCTAAAAAAGTTTTTGGGAAGTCAGACCAATAATTGGGCGGAGTATGAAGCGGTTGCGCTTGCTTTGCAGGAGGCAAAAAAGCATGGGTTTGCAAAACGGGCGATTGAAGTGCGGCTAGACAGCCAGCTCGTTGCAGAGCAACTATCCAATAATTACCAAGTGAAAGAGGCGACTCTCTGGCCGCAATATATAAAAGTGCACAATTTGCTCGTTGCGCATTTTCCGGATGCGATTTTTAAATACATTCCGCGTGAACAGAATAAGGAAGCGGACCGTTTAGTGAACGAGGCGATAGACGAAGCGTCGTAGACCTACCCACGAGGTTTCACCTCGTGGGTAGGTCTTTACGGGAATCGATTCAAAGAAATGAAAGAACAGATTCTCTTTGCGGTTATCTCCGGATTTCTTGCAGGAGTTTTTGCGCGTTCGTTTTTCCCGCTCGGTCTTGCCGCTGTGGGATTTGCGGCGCTTCTTGCGTTTGCCTCACTTATTTTCGCATATATAGATGAATCAAAAAGGAAATCTCTGATTGTGATTGCAGTTGCGCTTCTCGCATGTGCGGGAGGTATTCTCCGCATGAACAGCGCCGTGCTTGTGGGCGACCCGGAACTCACTTCCCGATTAAACAAAGAAATTATTGTTGAGGGAGTGGTTTCCGAGGAGCCCGATGTGCGCGAGAGCAACATTCGTATTTCGTTACACGCGGACACTCTTGTAGTAGCTCGCCCCGTTAGAGAAAAGCCCCTACGTGACGTAGGGGCTGAAGCAACGCCCAAAAGCGAGGCGTTCTCTAACGGGGCGAGTACCACAATTCCAATCAGCGCCGGTATTCTCGTCGTCGCTCCGCGAGACACATCCGTAAAATATGGCGACCGCGTGCGAGCTTCCGGATTGTTGCGGATTCCGGAAAGTTTTGAAACCGGAGAAGGGAGGAAATTCAATTATCCCGAATATCTAGCCAAAGACGGCATCGGCTACGAACTCGCGTTTGCGGATGTTGAGCTTCTCTCAAGCGGAGGCGGAAACATGGTTAAAAAATCCGCGATTTGGATTAAGCAGAAATTTCTGGAAGGTCTGGGAAATTCGCTCGGCGAGCCGCAAGCGGGGCTCGGAGGCGGGCTTACCGTGGGAGCAAAGCGCGGGCTCGGAAAAGATTTGACGGGCATTTTCATTACCGTCGGCCTTATTCATGTTGTTGTTCTTTCCGGCTACAACATCATGCTCGTCATTAACGGCGCGCTCAAGGTGTTCTCCCGCGCGCCGCGATTGTTCAAATTATTTCTCACTGCGTTTATCGCTGTATCTTTCGCCCTTATGACCGGAGGCGCATCTTCCTCGGTGCGCGCCGCTGTGATGGCCGTCATCGGCGTTGTAGGGCGCGCGACCGGCCGTTTGTATTTCGCTTCGCGCGTGCTTTCCATCGTTGCCTTTGGCATGGTCCTTTGGAATCCGTTTTTGCTCTCATTTGACATCGGTTTTCAGTTGTCGGTTCTCGCAACATTCGGGCTCATTTGGTTTACGCCGGTTTTCTCCGCGCGTTTGCAGTGGATTACCGGAAAATTCGCCCTGCGCGAAATCGCCGCATCCACCCTCGGCACACAGCTCGCTGTTCTTCCTTTGCTTCTGTATCAAAACGGCCAGCTCCCGCTGTTTTCTCTTCCGGCGAATTTGCTGGCGCTCATTGCAATTCCTCCGGCAATGGCGGCTTCTACTATTGCATCCCTTGCCGGTCTGATTGCAGAGCCGGTTGCGCCCGTCATAGCGTTTCCCGCGTACCTGCTTCTTACCTACATTATTGATGTTGCAAAATTCTTCTCATCGCTCCCGTTTGCATCTCTTGGAATAACCGCCTTCAGCGCATGGTGGATGTTTGGAGCGTATGCGGTGATGTTCGGTTGCCTTGTGTTTATAAAAAAACGAGCGGGAAGAGTAGAATTTCCCGCCGTTTGAGTAGCTTGGCCGCCCCGTGTTCTCCACTTACATTGGGCAGAGTGGCGGGATGCCGCACGTAAGCGCATCTCGCAGTGCAGACTCCGGCGGTGCGACCTGCGTAGTTGCACGTTCAGACATGTCCGCAGCACTTATTTTCGAGTGTGGCGTGCCCTTGAAATACGGATCACGCAGCGACACATGCTCGTTCTTGAAACGTTGACCGCCGATTTTCACCCAGGATGCATCCTCGCCGTCACTGTACTTGTTCCAGAATGTGATGGCTGTTTCCTGCAAGGTCACGGAAACATCTTTCGAGATAGCATCACCTCTCCCATGAAAGTCAGCGCTAATGATGCGTAGCGCTCCAGCAATCTCCTCCAGTGTTTCCTGACCCAGTTGCTCTTTGAGTTCCAGCAACTGGTCGTTGCAGTAATGAAGCACGGTGGCGACGCTCATCCACTTGGTGTCCAGAATGGAGAGGGCGCAGGTGTGGATCCCTGCCCGCAGCTCCGGATCCGAACCAATCGAAGTCCAGCCGTCACTATTCGGCATTTCGGGTTTCATCGGAAAATCCTTTCAAGTTGGAAAAATGAAGATCAAACAAGACCGGTGTTATGGCCTGCTGGCACTATGACAAACCAGAGAGTCAATGGCAAGTGCCCGCAGAACACGCAGAACAAACGCAGAAGTACGCAGAAGAATTATTGAACTTCCGCAAACCGCTTTTCCATCACCTCCCAATTTAGATTCTTGAAGAATGCATCAATATATTTCCCTTTACCCGCCGCGCCGTAATCAAGAATGAACGCGTGCTCCCACACATCAAGCGCCAAAATAATCGGAAGTGTTACAAAATGCCCTTGATGCTGTTCGCCGGTGAATCCTACGAGAAATGCATTGGCCTCTCGGTCAAAGTAGAGAATTGACCATCCGGGACCGCGCATCATGCCAGTTTGTCTAACGACAGTGAGCGCTGTCTCAACACTTCCGCAATCTTTCGCGAGCGCACGCGCGAGCGGGCCGTTTGCGTTGAGCGCAGCCGGAGCACCTTCCCACTGCGCGAAGTAACGTTCGTGCAGGCGCATTCCGCCAAATTCAAACGAGCGGCGGCGCATAAGCTCTGAAATCGCATGCGCATTTTTCTCTGAATCCTTGCTTAGATCCTCTATTGCGCCGGAAATCGCATTGAAATTCTTCACGTACCCCGCATAAAGGCCGAGATGTTCCTCAATTGATTTTTGCGAAATGCCCTCAAGCTTTGGCAGGTTGAACTTCTTCGCTTCGTACGTACTGTAGATTTGCATAGTTTCTCTTTTCTATTATCGCGGCTATTATAGCATGCACATTAATGAAGGTAGAATGACGCGATGCGAAAGAGCGCCAAAATCACCCTGTATGCCCTCTTCGCGCTTCTTTTCTTCAACCTCTGCATCTGGTACGCGGTTATTCAAGAATCTCGCAACGGTCTCCTCACAGTTTCCTTCCTCAATATCGGACAGGGAGATTCAATATTTATAGAGGCACCCAGCGGCAGGCAGGCGCTCATAGACGGTGGAGCTAGCGGAATAGTTTTGCGCGAGCTTTCCAAGGTGATTCCGTGGTACGACCGCACAATTGATGTCGTCATCCCGACGCACCCTGATGCCGACCACATCGGCGGTTTGGTGGATGTGCTCCCGCGATACAAAATCGGAACGATTGTTCACTCCGGTGTGGAAGGGGACACGGCGACTGCGAAAGCACTGGTGGCGGGAATGGCACGGGAAGAAGCTCGGCAAGTTATCGCGCGCCGTGGGCAAATCATAGATTTAGGCGGAGGTGCATACATTGAAGTTCTTTTTCCCGACAGAAGCGTGAAGTATGTGGAAACGAATACGGGATGTGTTGTTGCCCGCCTCGTTTATGGAAAAACATCATTCATGCTCTCGTGCGATGCTCCGAAGGAGATTGAAAATTATCTTGTGCGATTGGATGGCGCAGATTTGCATTCGGATGTCCTAAAGGCGGGGCACCACGGCTCCAAGAATTCGTCCTCGGAACTCTTCGTCGGGTTTGTGAATCCCGCGTACGGAGTCTTCTCGCGAGGATGCGACAACAAGTACGGGCATCCTGCATCGGAAGTTGTCGCGCTCTTTGAGCGCTTCGGAATCCCGACGGGAGATACCTGCAAAGACGGCACGATTACGTTCGTGTCGGATGGTCAAACTGTCAAGAAATTATGAAAAAGCAGTGTTCCTTATTTCATCCGGCCGGATGAAATAAGGAACAAAGAAAATGGCAGTGATTGTGGAAAGGGGACAGATTTGCTATAACTTTGGCTGTCAATAATCGGGAGTTTCCCATGCTTGTGTATGTTGGGCGACTCTTTGAGTCGCTGAAGATTTCCTACGTTGCTCTGTATGTCTTGATGATAGCCGCATCTTGGGAGGCAACAGTGTACCAGACTAATAGATTCGGGCTTGTTCTCGGTTCTACTATAGCCTTGGCACTTGTTACCATAATGTTGCGGAAATTCTCTGGGCTTAGTCTTCTTGGCTCGGTGTTCATTGCGGCTGGAATTCAAATTGCCGTTCTTTTGAGCATCGCCTTTCTTGTATTCGGCGATGCTCTACTATCGATAGCAAGCGCGATTGTTGCCGTCGAGTATTACATCTGTTTTTCCAGGTTGATGCGTCGCTCTGACTTGGAAAAAGATTAAAAGGCGTCACCTCGGTGACGCCTTTGCTAGATGAGTTCGGCTTTCTTGAGAGTCAAATGCGCACCCCGTTTCTTCATTGTTTTCAGGCCTTTTGCGGAAACCATAATTGTCATTCTTTTTCCGAGTTCGGGGATGAAAAGAGTCTTCTTCTGGAGGTTGACGTGACGGCGGCGCTTGCCCGTCGGGTTGAATTTGGTCGCACGGACACGGTTAGAATACCCGCCGCCGACGAGGGAAGTCTTGCCCGTGATATCGCATACGCGTCCCATATGTCGGCGCATACTATCGTGGACATCGCTAAAAGTCAAAAAAAGAGCCGCGCTGCTTCTTTATTGCAGCTATTTGCTTATTCGCGCGAATAAGCAAATAAGGAATTGATAGGGCGGATGTGATAACATAAAACGCACTATGGAAATTATTGACGCCGTATTCTTGGTCGCCATCATAATGTTCTCGGCCGTTATCCATGAGCTGATGCACGGCGTTGCCGCAAATAAATTAGGCGACCCGACGGCGCGGCTCATGGGGCGGCTCACCCTGAATCCGATTGTGCATTTGGATATGTTCGGTTCAATCATTTTGCCGATTATCCTTACCCTCACCAATTCCCCGCTGCTTTTCGGCTGGGCAAAGCCAGTTCCGTACAATCCATATAATCTCCGGCCGGGCCGCTGGAGCGAAGCGATTGTCGCGGGTGCAGGGCCTGCTTCCAATCTCGCGATTGCGCTATTATGCGGAGCCCTCATTCGTTCGGGAGTTCTTCCCTCTGGACAGAGCGACATCGTATTTCTCATCGTCGTAGTCAACATCATGCTCTTTCTTTTCAACCTTATCCCCATTCCGCCACTGGATGGTTCTAA
>JAUYLR010000049.1 GCA_030698935.1 bacterium | reverse complement strand
GCGCTCGCTCTCTGCCGGATACGAACAATGGAGAATCAGAATGGAGGGGAATCCTTTTATGGGCATGGGGACTGTGCTCATCATCATCCTGCTATTGGGCAGTTCATTCGGGACATTCGTCTACGGAATCGCGCGTGCGATTGCGGGGATTTGATTTCCGGAAAGCAGGATATTCTATAAAACCATGAACGAAAAAATGAAGCCACATGAGGAAATCTTCCCGAGACAGAAGCCTATTTTTGAAAATGCAGAGAAATTCCTCAGATTAATCGTAGCTGCTCCCCTTATAGGGCACGGATCACCAAATGCAATAAGTCCTGATTTGGAGAGGGACCGGGTGCGACCGCCCATTGACGCTACTCTAAACATAGGACAGCACTGGCAAAAGATCGGTGGCATATTTGAAAGGTTCAATATTTGGATTAGCGATAAGGCGCTAGAATTCTTGAATAAAAACTCGCCATTTCTTGACGCATGGGGCACGGGCATAGGCACAGATATCCTGAAAGATTTCAAAGAAATACAGATAGACATGAGTCCATTTCAAGAATCTACGATAGTTTTCATTTATTTTAATAAAGATGGAAATGGTGGCAAACGCGTACAAATTCAGCCTACGGGTGATGGAAAGTACATTAGATACGAATATAAGTTTTAAAGTTGCGCTACAGCGCGATGTATAGTACATTTCCCCTGCGCGCTATGCGCGCGTTTAATTTAAATGTCTACAATAAACCAGCTCGCGCGCAAGGGGCGCAAACAGAAAACGTGGCGCACAAAAACCATCGCGCTGTCGCGCGGGTTTAATACGATTGAAAACCGTCCCAGTTACTTTAACGCCCCGTTCAAACGCGGCGTGTGCACGCGCGTGACCACAAAGACGCCTCGCAAGCCGAACTCCGCCATCCGCAAAATTGCCCGTGTCCGCCTGACTAACGGCATGGAAATCACGGCCTACATCCCCGGCGAAGGCCACGCCTTGCAGGAACACTCTGTCGTTTTGGTGCGCGGAGGCCGCGTGAAAGACATCGGTTTGCGCTACACGATTGTGCGCGGAAAGCTTGACGCCACAGGCGTTGATGCCCGCCGCCGCGGCCGTTCCCGCTATGGCGCGAAGCTTCCGAAGGCTAGTAAGTAAATAATGAGCATAGCGAATATATTTACTACTATCCAGCCCCAATTTTGAAACTTACAAAAAATATGCAAAACTATCGTATCCAGCCAGAGCCAGAACTCATCGGCAGAAACTTCTGGAGCTCAAAATTGGGGCTGGATGTAAGAGTTTCTAAACTCGTTTTACTCGTTAAGAATCTCTAACATGCGCCGCCCCACAAAAAAGAAGAATATCGTTCCGCCTGATGCCATCTACGGTTCCTACAAGGTTGCCAAGCTCATCAACTGTGTAATGGAATGCGGCAAGAAAGATATTGCGCGGAAAATCGTTTACAAAGTTATGGACGAGTTGAAAAAAGACGGCGACCCCGTCGCCATCCTTGAAGAGGCGCTTGAGAAAGCAAGTCCATCCGTGGAAGTACGTTCCCGCCGCGTGGGTGGCGCCAACTATCAGGTGCCCCGCGAGGTTCGCCCCGAGCGCAGGCTCTCTCTCGGCATGCGTTGGATGGTAGAAGCCGCGGAAGGAACAAAGGGCAAGCCGATGCACGAAAGTTTAATAAACGAAATCCGCGCTGCGCGCAAAGGCGAAGGAGCCGCTGTCACAAAGAAAGAAACAACCCACAGAATGGCCGAGGCGAATAAAGCATTTGCACACTTCGCGTGGTAACTCACTACTGAATGGCCGACTGTGCCCGTCCGAAGCTTTAGCGAAGGAGGGAGTCAACAAGGCATTCGCCCACTTCGCCTGGTAATCTAATTAATTTAGCGAGGTGATCTGCATGTCATTATGTCATTCTTGCTTGTCCGGCCGGACAAGCAAGAGAGATATCTCGCTCCGTGAACCTACAGGTGAAACAGTTTCTGTAGACGTTCCTCTCCCTCGATGTGATCCAACACCCCGTACAGGACGTAGCGAGAAAGTTGAGACTCCTCTTTAATCAATTTGATGAGATCTTTGCATTCGTGAGGAAATATCCAAACGCTCTGCTGGAGCTTTACGAACCCTGCCCGTTTCAGGATATCTCGGATTTTACGCCGGAGTGGAGCGTAGATTTCCGGGATATCAAATATCGCTATGCGCCACTTATGGTCCCATGGCTCGGTAGTAAGAAGGTCATGGGTTTTCAATATAACTTCTCCGAGCGCGGTCTGGCCGTGATCAGTGATTGAAAGTCGATCACCAGTGACTTCAACATAGTTGAGTTCAATCAAACGATCGAGTGCGCGTTTGCATCTATGCCGATAGGCCGCACGTTCGTGCGCAAGTTTATAAAAACGCCTTGTAGACCGAGCAGAAAGCAGGAAACTGCAAAGGATATCGCCGAGAGATAATTCAGAGAGCATGTCGCGCTCTATCGAACCGAGCTGGCGTTTTCTACGATTTATACGGCCGTTCATATTCATGGTGTCATCTTAGCTCGTCTGGCCGGACGAGCAAGAGTGATATGTTGATAGGCGTGCGGTGTGATAGCATATTTTTCATATGGCCTATGCCTTACTGGAGAAAACGTTAGACTATTTTCTGCATCCGCAAAATTCGTGGCTGTACGGGCAGGATGTGCATCGCGCGATGACGGCGTTTTCCGGCTCTCCGGACCCGTTACCGGAACACGGCTTTGATTTCTTTCTTGATTGGTTCGGTTTTGATTTTCAATTCAGGCCAGGCCAGAATCTTCTGCGATACGCAAGCGAATCCAACCCGATGCAATTGGGCGACGACGACCTCGCGACATTGCGGGAAATTTCGAACAATAACCGTTACGACTTTTTTGAAGTTATGTCATCTGGCAAACATGTTCCCACCGAGCTCAAATCAGTGCGGGACGAGAGTTGCTATACGCTTCCTGCCTCGGAGCGGATACGCAAAGTCCGGGTCGGAGAGGTCATCGTGTGCCGTCTCGGGAAAATGCGTGATGCATGGCATCTGATGATGGACCAAGGCGTCGGCATGTATCGCCCGCGCGCAAAAGACAGGCGCCATATGCGCAAGGATTTTCCGGTCTTCAACTCGCAGGTCGTATGGCGCGAGATTGTTTCTGCCAACGCAGTTCTTCTTGATGCCGAAGCGACAGCAGACGGGGAGATGCTTGTGTCGGGATTTGCCCCCGGCGGTTCGCACAAAGAGGATGACGACTGCGCGATTTGCCAGGCAATGCGGAAAGCGAAAGCAGAAGGCCGCCAACTTACGCACGAGGAATTAACGGATGCGTTTGCGGATGCGAACAGAGAGAAAAACAAGGAGCGCCATTAAATGGCGTACTTAATTTCCGGGGATAAATTCTTCAAAGCTTCCGGTTGTATAGCGGATGGATGACGTACCCAAGTATTTGTATTTCTTGTTGCGCCACGAAAAGCGCATATTCTCCGTATCTTTTTTGATGTATTTCTTTTCCTGCTTGGTTGTATACTCGCTTTCCTTTACATAGCAGTGGCCATAGAGCTTTCTGCTGCCATCCTTCATCTCATCGTATGAAATCTCGGCAAGTTTGCCGTTGACGATTGCAAAGCTCCAATAACCCATTGCTCCAGTATAATGCACGTATGCGCAAGAGGACGAAACTAAAAAAGCACTCGTGCGCACTGTGTAAACCGCACAAAATGGGCGGGGACTGCCGTTGGACGAACCGCGACCTTTCGCGGCTTAAAGAATTTGAACGAGAACGTAAGGCATTGCTTGCGTAGCGGCCCTTTATTTATAAGACATTTCAATATTCCTATCTTGTTGCTATAGCGTAAAGATAGGGATATGGATTTGGCAGATAGTTTCAATCATGGCGTCATTTTCAATAACGATGTAGAGTTTAAGACGTGGGCTTTTTAGAAAGGATTTTCTTACGTTGTTCAAAACCACTCGTTTTCTTGAGTTTATTTGCAATTATTGCCGGTTCTGTTGGTATTATAATACCTTTTCAATATTCGGGAGCTCTGTTTTTCGGTGGGCTCCTTTTTTCCATTTTCGTTTGGTCTTTTACCCCAGAGAAGGTTCGGGACGAAATCAAGGTTTTTTTGACCAGACATACCTACGGGAAAATAATAGGGTATTTTCTTTTTTGTCTTTTTGTGAT
>JAUYLR010000046.1 GCA_030698935.1 bacterium | reverse complement strand
TTCACCCCACAAAATAAGAGCCGGAATTGTTATGGCCTTTGCAACAGTACTTAAATCCTCTTTAATAATATTCAAAAAGGTTCCGCGAAGAACGCCCGCACGAAAGTAGTCGCTCCCAATCGCCTCGTATAGTTTCCTGCGGATTTTCTGTTTCCAAAAGCTAAAGGGCGGAATGGCCGTCACTACGCGCCCGATTTTCGCAAGTACGGTGAGTATGACATTCTTGAATGTCTGTCTCCGCGCAACTCCCGCCGAGGAGATGAGAACGATTTTCTTTGGTTGCAACACACCTGTTGCAACCCCTTTGACGGTTATCCTCCCGCCGAAAGAATGACCGACCAGAGTATCAGGGCGTATATCTAATTTTGCTAAGAAATCTTTCACAAAGCCGACATAATCGTCAAGCTTCCAGTCGGCAGGCGGCGGCTCGCTCCCGCCAAAACCCGGCAGGTCAAGCCTTATGATTCTGTGCGAATCGGCGAGAAATATGGCGATTTCATCAAACGTGTGGAGGCTGTCTTTCCAGCCGTGAAGCATCAGAATTACATCGCCGTGTCCCGCGTCTTCGTATTCCGCAACCAGTCCGTTAACAATGCATCTCATGTCGGTATACTACCTATTTTGAGCCAATCTAGCGAGTAGTCGGCACCGAGGACGGTCCTCGGTTGCGGAGGACGGTCCTCCGTCACCAAGGACCGTCCTTGGTGGTGGTTGGTATTCATCTGATTATCCAGCGAGCCCCGGCTTTTGGCCAGAGTCTTGTAAGCGGATGAGCCGTGCAGTCGTGTTTGCGTGCGGGGCACACATACCGGCCGTACAAAATCAATCCGTTATTTACGTATTTCCAGTTTTCCTTTGGAATCAAGCTCTCAAGGTCTTTAGATATCTTGGTCAGGTCTGTATTGTCTGTGAGGTCAAAACGGAGCGCGAAGCGCCTGACGTGCGTGTCGGTGGGAATCCCCTCCCAGATGTCAAACAATTCACCGAGGATGACGTGCGCCGTCTTGTATCCGACACCGGGAAATGTCTGCAATGATTTTGCATCAGTGGGCACTATTCCGGCAAACTCCGCGCATGCTTTCTTTGCGGCCGCAATAATATGTTTTCCCTTATTTCTGAAGAACGGAACCGATGAAATTTCCTTTATAAACACGACCGGTTTTGCATGCGCAAAATCGTATGCCGTTTTGTATTTCTTAAACAGATTTCCTGTTAGGCGGTTTACTGCTTTGTCAGTGCACTGTGCGGAGAGGATTACTGCAACCACAAATTGAAAGTGTGTTTTGTAAGTGAGTTCGCTCTTTGGCTTCGGGTACGCCTTCTTCAAATACGCGACTATCCTTCTGGCTCTTGCCTTGCGTTCGTTGTTCATCCCGTTAGAGGTAGGAAGCAAAGCTTCCCGCACCAGATTTATGTTTGATAATCACTCTCATTGATTTGCCTCACAGTCCCAAGAAAAAAGAGTTTGTCTTCCGCAACCTCTAACGGGACAGGTTCTAGAGTTCGTACAAGATTTTGGCGACGGTCTCGGGGTCATAGCGCACGACATCGGAATCCGTCAGTAGGTCGGCCTTAATGATTTTTGTCGCACATGTGACTAAGCCTGCATCTATTCGGACCGGAAATTTCTTTTCGGCGGCATACTTTTTCTGAACATCGGGCGATATTTCTCTTGTATTGCAGATAACATAATCAAACTTCTTCAGACCGCTGTATTTAAGAAGTTCGTGAATCATGTCGGACGCGGCATAGTCATGCGTTTCCCCCCACTTTGTCATAGAGTTGCAAATGGCTATTTTTTTGCCTTTGCATGCCCGCAGGGCTTCTTGCATCCCGCCCACAAGCAAATTCGGGACGAGGGAGGTGTAGATGTCACCGGGACAGATAACAACGAGGTCGGCTTCTCTGATTGCCGTGTCGGTCTCATCAAATATCTTCGCCGGAGGTTTCAGACTCACCTTCTTAATATGCAAATCCCCGTTGTGCTTCGGCACGTCAATGTTTGTTTCGCCCACTATTTCCGTTCCGTCTTCAAGGGTGGCATGCAGGTGAGAATTATCCAAAGAAACCGGAAGCACGCGCCCCTTAAGATTCAGCAGGATGGACGCTTTTTTGATTGCTTCTATATCGCTTCCGTATATTTCCGAGAGCGCCAAAAGAAAAAGATTTCCGAAACTGTGTCCGTGAAGCGAGCTTCCCTTTTTATCAAACCTGAAATTAAAAAGGTCACGAAGAACTGCCCTGCGCTTCCCCTCGGAAAGAGCGATAAGACAGCGCCGCAAATCTCCCGGCGGGAGAATCCCGAATTCATCGCGCAAGGTTCCAGCCGAGCCGCCGCTGTCAAAGATGGTCACCACGGCCGTAATATCAAAAGGAAATTTCTTAAGACCGCGAAGCACCATGTAGCTTCCCGTCCCTCCGCCTATTGTGACGACTTTTTTTACCCCGTTAGAAGTCTTTGGCAAAAAGAAAGTGCGGACACTTTCTTTTTGCTTATGTTTTATACCCGCTTGCCCGCTTGCCCGATACCGGTTCTGCACATCGCGATTACGCACAGACAGACTTCTAACGGGGTTCATCGGATAACTTTAACATCAGAAAAGGTAATGCAACAGCATCTGTACGAGATGAGTATATCGGTTAGCACCAAGGACGGTCCTCGGTTACCGAGGACCGTCCTTGGTGCGAAAGTGGAAAAAGTGCAACGGGTACGGCCCCGACTTCATGTCGGGGCCGCTATACACGATACTCTATACGCGATACTTCGCTCTACGGATTCGCCGCGATGTAAGCCCTTGTCTTCGGACCAAAGTATCCTGCAGCCGGAGTGATACCCACCGACGCCTGCCATTTGGCCAGAGCCGCGCGCGTGAGCCCGCCGAATCTCGTTGTCTCATTTCCGGGAGAACCGGCGCCACTCGCAGAAACTGCAAAGCCGTGGCTGTTGAGGTACGCCTGCAGAGCCCGCACGTCGTCACCCGTGGAACCGGTTTGCAAGTCCCGCTTGAAGCTGGCGTTTGCATTCGCGTTAGCATAGGCGCTTGCGCTAGGCGTAGCCGGAGTGGCTGCTGACGCGCCTGATTCCGCATTAATAGCGGCTCGGGTCATCGGGCCGACATAGCCGGTCTGCGAAATGCCCGTGCTCTTTTGGTATGCGCGAACGGCAGTGCGCGTCAAAGCGCCGAAAGTACCCTTAGCCACCCCTGGTGGCATGATCAGGAATCCCCTGGATTCGAGAAAAGTTTGCAGAGCGATAATGTTCGCCCCTTTGGTGCCAACTCCGAAGTCACCTGTCAGCGTGACTGCCGGACTCGCCGGTGTCGCAGGCGTGGCGGGGATAGCCGGAGTGGCAGGCGTCGCTGGAGTGGCTGGTGTTGCGGGGGTTGCGGCCGGCGAGGTGTATCCGCCTCCGCCCCCACCTCCGCCTCCGCCACCATAGGAACCACTGCCGCCACCCGTAGAAACAACGGTCGTGGAATTTCCGCTCGCGTTGCCGCTACACGTCGTTGCGGACGGAGTGATAGTGGCTGTTACCGTACTGATGGATGAACGGAGTTTGAGGATTGATTCCGTGGCACTGCACGTGTCGGTTTCTATGACTCCCGCCGGTGCGTCCGTAGCAATCGTATAGCGGCTCGCAGAGCTGAACTGAACACTTGAACCCGGCAGGAGCGTAACGGTGAAGCTTGAAGCGCTTACAACGATTGATTCCACAACCGCCGTCGTGCCGCTTACCGTGAGTGACACTCCGTTCGCCGTTACGATCGCATCGGTCGCCAGGGTCACATCGTTAAACGCGGCCAAGGCGAGCCCCGGCAGAAGCAATGCAACGATTGAACTTGGAATTAAGTATTTTTTCATGTGTGTTCGCTATGAGCTGATAAAAGCTACCCGTTAGCGAACAGCCCAGAAGTTGAGGGATGCGGCGGCAGACGCAGGCGTGCCACCGTTAATGCCGGTGTTTAGGAATCTAACTTCGATGGCGTCCGTGCTTGAGGTCGCTGATTGTATGACAATTTGCGAAGGAATTGAGCTCGTTGCCTGCACGAACACTTTGTAGTCCGTAGTAACGCCTGTCGCGCCGGCGCATGTGAGTTGGACCGTTGTTGAGGCGACGAGACCAGAAATCTCCGCAATACTGCAAACACCTGAAATTATGCCGGATATTGTGCTTGCCTGATCACTGCCGACTTTGAGTTGAGTCGTGCTCGCGAGACCGCTGAAATTCGCGTTAGCAAGTACCGCAGTGCCTGTTAGGGTTGGGTTTACTGAAAGAACGGTGCTTCCCGTACCCGTTGATGTGGTAACGCCGGTACCGCCGGATGTCACTGCGAGAGCGTTTCCTAGGGAGAGTGTGCCGATAGTAGATGCTTGCGCAAACAGGGCTGTACTACTGGCAGTGGTGGAGAAGAGAGTTGTGGTGGTTGCGTTCACAAGAGTTGTGTTGCCTGCCATAACGAGGTTACCGGCAGAATCAAACGTAGAGGTAGCCGAACCGCCGAAGTAAGCAGTGTCAAATACGGAGAGCCGCGTAGAGGATGCCTGCCCGAGAGTAGTAAGGCCGCTTACTGTAAATGTTGATGCTGAAGTCTGGGTTGGGCTGAATGTACCGGTGATGGTCAGGTCGCCCACTACAGTTGAAGATGCCGCGATGTAACCGCCCGTCAGAGTAGAAAGACCCGTTACGCCGAGCGCGCCTCCGAGTGTCGTTACGCCGGTTCCACTCACCGTCAGGGCTCCGTAGTTGGTCTGGCCGCCCGTAACCTGCAGTGTGCTTGATGCGTACACCGCTCCGTCAAGATACGCGATGCCGTCTACTTCCACTGCGCCCTCTACCCCAAGCTCATCCGCGCCGACATCGCCGATATTGCCGAACGTGCTTCCGGTGCCGATGCGTAATTGCGTGAAGTACGCATTTGCCGTGACACTGTCGCCGACCGCGTCGCCGAGCGTTGCGTTGCCGTATGTCGTTAGCGCGCCGGTAAACAACGCCGTTGAAGAGGCGTTCAAACTGCCGTTGAAAATCTGGGTGTCCGCCGCGGCATCGCCGAATGTTCCCGCACCAGCTGTCGTTACGGCACCTGTCAATGTGGAAGCGCCCGTAACGCTCAAAGCGCCTTGAGTTGTAACATCCGTACTAATTGTTGTTGTCGCCTGAACTACAGAAACAACTAAAAACAAAGAAATAGTGGCCGCAATTGTTACCGGCACTATTCCCTCTTTCCTGAACATGGAAATCACTTTCATATATTTGACTAATGAATTACTAACTTGATAATCGGGTATTAACCCTCATATTGGCTCCTCGGCTCGGAAATGAAAGCTCACTTTCATTTCACTCGCCCTACGTCGCCAATAAAAAAACGCTAATAAAAATACCTCTATTCAATTTCTTATTTCGGCCAACACACCCGCATGGCGGGCACGTTGCCGTCTATTTTACACCCAATTCACCTGTCAAGGTTGCGTTTATGGCGGGGTGTGTATAACTTTTCTTCAAATTTCCTCAACGCAAGGAGCAGTTGGTTACCGAGGACGGTCCTCGGTAATTACACCGCCATCGGTGTGGAGTACGCGACCCCTTGAAAAGTCGCTAAGCATTTCTTCAAGGTCATTCTGTTCCTTCAAGAAATCCGGCGCGTCATCATAAGCGAGAATCGCGCGCTCCGGTCGCTCGCCGACACAATAGTCAAAGTAACTCCCATATCTGTAGTCAGCAAGAAATTTCCGCACTTTTTTCTCATTGCGAATAGTCCCCTCTTTCCAGTCGGGCTCAATGAGCTCTACGGGATTGAGATGCACATACGAGAAGATGTATCTAAAATATGGCTCCGAGTTTATATGACTGCTTTTGAATCTGCCTTGAAACAGTACTCCGCTGTGTTCGTACTTGATATTGAAGTACATAGAGTAAGCAGTTGCAAGCTTGCGCATAAATTTAGATATGCCCCCAT
>JAUYLR010000042.1 GCA_030698935.1 bacterium | reverse complement strand
AGGCGGTATGAGCCATTCCTCCGCCTAAAATGCCCCGAGACTTGACCATCACCCGCCCAAAATATCAATATCCGCCTGTATCTTATCCACGAGTCTCATCACGCCGTCGCCGTAGGGCGCATTCGCCGGCCTGCTCCAATTACCGCCCGCAAAATACTTGAGCGCCGCGGTGCGCTCCGCGGTGCGCGTGCCGCGGTCGGCACCGTTATCCGCCATCAGAAGCGCCGTCGCAAAGATGGCGGTGCGCGCGCTCCACGGGTCGGGGAAACTCTCGCCCGTGAGCCTTGAGAGGCGGTTCTTATACAGCATCCATGTTGAAGGAATGAACTGTGACGGGCCCATGGCTCCCCCGTATCCTGAACCCTGCGCGCAGGAAACGGGCGTCGTCGGCCAGTCGCGCCCAAGCGCCTCGGTTACCGTAAGGAACGGAACCGTATCGCGCGGCGCTTTCATGACCTTTGCGAAATATGTTCCGGTGTTCTTTCCCACCCCGCTGCCCGTTTGAATGTCCGTGACGTAACATGAACCGACATTCACGCCCAGATTGGATTCTTGCGTGAGAATCGCGAGTATGAGCGCGGGGCGCACGCCCGTGCCCGCACTCGCCGTCTTCGCGTATTCATACGCGGTCCCGAACGGAATGGCGCCCGTATCGCGCAAGCCGAAAAGGGCTTCGCGAATCGCCGCCGCCTGTTTTTGCTTCTCGGCTATGAGCTGCTGATAGGTCTTCTCCTGCCCCTTCGTCGTCGTGAGGATGCTCTGCTTCTCTTTCTGGTCTGTTTGTACCGCCACCCTCGCCAGCACCTGCGCCACGCGCACTTTCTGCGCCTCATCCTCTTTATCTTCAAGGGCTACCTTACGGCTGTCTAAATCCTTGTGCAGTGCCGCCATCTCGGTGAACATATCGCCAAGCGACTCTTGGAGCGCGCCAAAGTTGTCCATATCGGTAAATACTTCGGTAATGGAGCCCGTGAGCGCCAGTTCAATGAGCGACCTGTCGTCCGCCTCGCGCGTACGGCGCAAAATCTGCGCCAGCGACTCCTCTCCTCTCTTCACCTTCGCATCCACCTCCCTGATTGAAGACTGTTTCTCTGATATATCTCCCTTGAGTTTCCTAAGCGTGAGGTCCGTCTGCTTTATCTGGAGCTGTGCCGTTTTTATTTTATTGTCCAGTATTGAAATATCGCGCTCAAGAGTGGTGCGCTGTTTCTGCAGCTCGGAGAGCGTGCCCTTATTGTTGAGGATGTCCGTTTCTATCTGGTCAAGTTGCGCTTGGAGCGCCGCACGCTCCTCTGCACTGGTAGCCGCCTGCGCTTGTGTGGGCAATGAGAACCCCGCGCATGAGAGCGCCACCACAACAAAAAAGCCGGCAAACAATCGCTGCATCAGTCAATTGTACCAAGAGAAGCGCGGGCCGTCTTTCCCGTTTCCGAGGTGACTCCCTGCCGGCAGGCAGGCTTGGCATTTTCGTCATTGCGAGTTCGTCATTGCGAGCGTAGCGAAGCAATCCAGGAGTTTATCCTGTGAGAATCGAGAACGAGGCAGTAATAAATTACTTCTTCGTGTCTTTCTTCGCCTCTTTTTTCGCGTCAACCGCACCTGCTTCCGGTGTTCCCGCTTTCGGCGCCGCCGCTTCCGCTCCGGCTGCCGCCACGGCTTCTCCCTCCGTCGGCGCGCCCTCTACCGGAGCCGCTGCTACCGGCTCTTCTATTTTTTCTTCTTTGAATTCTATTATTGTTACGACGATATCGCCCGCGTGCGAGATGAGCGTGGCGCTCGGAGGAAGCTTAATCTGCCCTGCAGTAATGTGTTCGCCGACATTCGCGAGGTTGGAAATATCCACGGGCAGGTCGTGCGGGAGTTCCGCCGGAGCAACTTCAATTTCAATTTCATGCAACGGCTTGGAAACAATGTGTCCCGCTTTTTCAGCAGGCGCCGAACCGACGAACTTAAGCGGAACCTTAATGCGGATTTTCTTTCCTTTCTCAAGTACATAAAAATCGGCATGCAGCGGAATACTGGTAACCGGATGGAACTGCACGTCGTGAATGAGGATTTCTTTCACATCGCCGATTCCCTTAAGCTGGATGACGGTCGTCTCGCCCGCTTCCTTCCACACGCGGTCAAACTTAAGAGCGTCAATGGAAATCGCGGTAGCGCCCTCTTTGGGACCGTAGAAAACAGCCGGGATGAAACCGCGTTTCCGCAGAGAATCCACCGACTCATTCGGCTCACGGGCTTTGATTTCAAGCGCTAACATGGGCGGAAGTATACTGATTTAGAGACTGAATGCAAGAAATTCTGATATACTGCCCGCATGAAATACGACTTCGTTGCGTTCGGCGACATAGTGACCGACTGCTTCATAAAGCTGAAAGAAGCGAAGGTGGAATGCGATTTGGACCACGAGAACTGCATGCTCTGCGTGAAGTTCGGGCAGAAAATCCCGTTTGAATCCGCAACGGAGGTGCCCGCAGTCGGCAACGGTCCAAACGCCGCCGTTGCGGCCGCAAGATTAGGCCTCCAAGCGGCGGTCGCCACCGAGCTGGGCGACGACTTGAATGGAAAGACCTGCATGGATGCTCTCAAGGCGGCACGCGTGGCAACCGAATTCGTGGGAGTTCACAAGGGACAGAAAACCAACTATCACTACGTCCTGCAATACGAGGCCGAACGCACGATACTCATCAAACACGAGCTGTTTGAGCGCTCGCTCCCCAAATTTGCGGAGGCGCCGCAGTGGTTCTACCTCACATCGCTTGCAGAAGGCACGTACAGCCTCCAGCGCGATATCGCCCGCTATGCGAAAGAAAACGGCGTCAAGCTTGCATTCCAACCCGGAACATTCCAGATACGCTCTAAACTGGAAGAACTGAAAGAGGTCTACGCCGCCGCGGAAATATTCTTTTGCAACAAGGAAGAAGCGCAGCAAATTCTCGGCACGAAAGAGCATGATATAAAAAAGCTCCTTGAAAGTGTGCGCGCACTAGGCCCAAAGATTGCAGTCATCACAGACGGACAGAACGGCGCGTACATTATGGATGATTCAGGCGCGTACCGCACGCCGATGTATCCGGACTCCGCACCGCCGGTCAATCGCACGGGGGCGGGAGACGCGACCGCATCCACGACCGTTGCGTATATCATCAAGGGATTGTCTCCGAAAGAAGCGCTCCTCTACGGCATGATAAACGCCTCGGCGGTCGTGCAAGGCGTCGGCGCCCAAGCGGGACTCCTCAATGACAAACAGGTGGAAGCCCTCTACGCAAAACGCCCCAAAGACTTCCAAATGTCCGCAATTTAATATCAATACAGTGAGGTGTCACCTCACTGTATTTCTGACTTGGCTGATGCTCGCTTGATTGCGGCTGTGATGTGCGACACTCCTAAGCCGTAGGCCTCCAACAACTCCTTTGGCTCGCCTGATTGGCCAAATCTGTCTTGTACGCCGACGAATTCAATTGGTGTCGGGCATTCCCGTGCAAGCAATTCCGCGACAGCGCCTCCCAAACCGCCTGTTATCTGATGCTCTTCCACGGTCACGACAGAACCGGCTTCGCGCGCAGCAGAAACTACCGTATCTCTGTCCAGTGGTTTGATAGTGTGCACATTGACGACGATGGTTCCGGTTCCCTGTCCTTCAAGCTCATGCGCGGCAAGAAGCGCGTTATGCACCAACGGGCCGGTCGCAAACACCGCGACTTTGGGATTTTTGCTTTTCCAAAAGACTTGCGCGCGGCCTATCTCAAAGGGCGTTTCCGGCGTCGTCATGACGGGCGTTTTGTCGCGGGCAAAACGCAAATAGACCGGCTTGCCATTCTGCGCCGCCGCCAGAGTCGCCCTTCTTCCCTCCTCCGCATCGCAGGGTGAAATAACAATCATGTTCGGCATTGCCCGCATGAGCGCGATGTCTTCCAATGCCTGATGAGTTGCGCCGTCGGGGCCCGTCTGAAGCCCCGCGTGCATCCCGCAAATCTTCACCGGCACATTGTTGATGGCAATCGTCGTGCGAATCTGCTCCCAATTGCGCCCTGGAGAAAATGTCGCGTACGATGTGATGAATGGGATTTTCCCGTACGTAGCCATTCCGGCACCGACAGTAGCCATATTTTGCTCGGCAACACCCACTTCAATGAAACGCTCGGGGAACTCTTTCTGGAACCCGTCTGCGCGCGTGGACTCCGCCAAATCCGCGGACAATACGACGACGCGCGCATCAGCCCTGCCCGCCTCCACAACGCCTTTCCCGAAACCGTTGCGCGTAGGCGCCTTCTCCTTGCCTTCAAACACATCTTCACGCAGATGCATGTTTCCCTGAATCATACATTGAGCAGTTTAAGGCCGATAAAGTCATCGTGTTTGCGCGTGAGTCCGACATTCATTTCCGTCAGAAACACTTCAAGGGTTACCGCGACAGACGCCTTTTTGATATGCGCGCCGATGCACTCCAGAGTTTTATCGCATCGCGAAAGAACCGCATGCGCATGAATAAACGGCTTGTCCTCAAATACCGCAACGTTGCCGTTCATGCTTGCCACTTCAAAATCTCCCGGTTCCGAACGAAAGTGGTATTTCCGTTCTTCAAAATCGTAATACCCTATCTCAATATTGTTGACCGCTCCGATGCCGGTAAAAACTCCCGCGACGATTTTGTTCTCCGAGCAGTATTTCTCGAGTGTTGGAATAACATCCTCCCCTCTTTCGAGGATTATCGTGTGATTTTTTCCATCTTTGGTACTCTGCATATTATTTAAGCAACTGTTCGTGTGCGAGTTCAAGTTCTTTTAAGAACGCGACCGCCTCCTCCTTGGACGGCGGCTTGCCGTGCCAGAGATAGTCATGCTCTATTGATTTTATTCCCTTCCCCGGAACCGTGAGCGCGTGTATGAGGGTCGGCTTGTCTTTCACCGTCTTTGCCTCCTCGCACGCCGCAACGAATTGCCGTATGTCATTGCCGTCTATGTCAATGACATGCCAGCCAAACGCGCGGTACTTGTCGCCAAATGGCTCCAGGGGCATGACGTCTTCGGTATTGCCGTCTATCTGGATAAAATTGCGGTCAATGATTTGCGTCAGATTTCCCAATTTCTTTGCGGCCGCAAACATCGCGCCTTCCCATGAATTCCCTTCGTCGTGTTCTCCGTCCGACGTTGCAATGTACACGCGGAAGTTTTTGCCGTCCATCCGTGCGGCATACGCATACCCGGCGGCTTGCGAAATGCCGCTCCCGAGCGGGCCCGATGTTGACTCAAGTCCCGGCAGGGACTGCCGCTCGGGGTGACCCTGCAGACGCGAGCCGAATTTGCGGAGCGTCAGGCATTCTTCAACCGGAAAATATCCGACATGCGCCATCGTTGCGTACCGAACGGGCACTATGTGGCCGTTTGAGAGAAAGAGGCGGTCCCGCTCCGGCCAGTCGGGATTCTTTGGGTCATGCTTCAGGACGTGGAAGTAGAGCGCCGCAAAGATATCCGACATCCCCAAAGGGCCGGCGGTATGCCCCGAACCGGCCGCCGCAAGCATCCGGACGATGGTCTGGCGAATATCGTTGGCGTGCAGTGCAATCTGCCTGACTTTTTCATCTGTAATCGTCATTGTTGGCAGTATAGCACTTTTAGAATTCCAAATTTATAATTTCTAGTTTCAAAATAAACTGAATAATGTTTAGAGGTCTTGAAATTAAAGCATTATTTAGACATTTAGGATTTGTCATTTAACATTGTGCCGAGAGCTTTTCTCACTACATCGTCTTCTACCGGGTGCGCGTACTGCCCGTCTTTTTGATGCACCTTTCCTATTGTTTCAAGCAAGACGTAACGCGGTACCCCGCCGCGCGTTTTCTTGTCCGCGAGCGTCGCTTCCAGTATTTCCTCCGGAGAACGGCGCGGAAAATCTTTTGGCGTGATGCCGAGCCCTGCGAGATGCCGGTATATCTCCGCACAATCCGCAGAAGAAAGTATGCCGAGCAATTCCGATATCTTCGCTTCCGCCAGAATCCCGTAGCCCACCGCGTATCCGTGCGGAAGGCGGTAGCCGGACAGTAACTCAATCGCGTGTCCGATGGTGTGCCCGAAATTGACAATCATGCGTTCATTGCCCTCCCGCACGTCCCGCCCTGTCACTCCAACCTTAATACTGACTGAACGGAAAATGATTTCCTGCAGAATGTCCGGGGTCTTGAGCGGCTCATCTAGGTTGAGTTTCGGAACGAGCGACAGCGCTTCTTTGTCAGACGTCATGAATGTCTTCACCGCTTCCAGAAGCCCGTTCACTATTCCGCCGCGCGGCATCTTGGCGAGATACTGAATATCCACGATGACCCCGCGCGGCAGCCAGAAACTGCCGATGGTGTTTTTCCCGAACTTAGTATCAATGCCCACTTTTCCTCCGATGGAGCTGTCCACCATGGCAAGCACCGTGGTTGGAACATTGATGTACGGAACGCCCCGCAGGTACGTCGCCGCGACGAATCCTGCAACATCCCCGACGATGCCGCCGCCGAGGGCTATGATAAGCGTGTCGCGCCCGTACCGCCCTTTCAGAAGTTCATGCTGGAGCGCCGTAACGGTCTTCTGATTCTTGTTGCGTTCGCCGTCCGCAAAACTGAAAAGCTCCACCGGCTTTACCGGAGTTTCCAAAGCCGACAGAATCTGCGCTCCGAACATTTTCTCCACCCGCTTGTCGGTAATGACGACGATGCGGCTGTCTCCCGCCTCGCGCATTGCAATCTCCCGGAGCTCTTTCCCCAGACCGGAACCGATTACTACCGAGTACGTCCGGCCGCCTTCTACACTGGCCGAAATAGTCTTAGTTTCCATGGGTTTTGGCGACCTCGCGCAATAAGCTTTCAGTCGCGTCCCATCC
>JAUYLR010000038.1 GCA_030698935.1 bacterium | reverse complement strand
ACGAGTCGGAAGCGCAAGCTTCCTACTTCTAACGGGATGGAAGAAAAATCAGTACAAGAAATTATCAAAGCAACTCACTGGCCCCGCACTATGGCGGCTACGGCGCTCGGTGTTTTAGCACTGTTTCTTCTGGTTGCGACTGTAAGCGAGTTCAAGGGTATTAAATTTATCGGCAGCGGCGTTGCCGCGACCAACACGATAAGCGTAAGCGGCGAGGGCGAGGTGTTTGCTGTCGCGGATACGGCGACGTTCAGCGTGACCGTGCGCGAGAAAGCAAAAGAGGTGAAAGATGCGCAGGATGCGGCGACCAAGAAAGGCAACGACATCATCGCGTATCTGAAAGACGGCGGCGTGGAGGAGAAAGACATCAAGACTCTTGATTACAGCGTTAATCCGGATTACGAGTGGAGCCAAGGCGCGTGTCCGCAGGGAGGGTATTGCCCGCCGGGAAAGCAAGTGCTTGTAGGTTACGAAGTATCGCAGACGCTATCTGTGAAAGTGCGCGACACGAAAAAGGCCGGCGAGTTGCTCTCCGGCGTGGGCTCGCGCGGAGCGACGGAGGTGAGCGGCCTTTCTTTCACGATTGACGACGAAGATGCTCTCAAGGCGGAAGCGCGCGACAAGGCGATTGCGCAAGCGAAAGAAAAGGCGGAGGTACTTGCGAAGTCTCTCGGCGTGTCGCTCGTGCGCGTTGTGGGCTTTTACGAAAATGAAGGAGGCGGACCGATTTATGGCTATGGCATGGGGGGAGACGAGCGCATGATGGCAGGCTCTGCGCCGAAAGCGGCACCGCAGATTCCCGCGGGGCAGAACAAAATTGTTTCAAATGTGAGCGTCACCTACGAAATTCGTTGAGTCAGCACATTTGTGCCTTGCTTAAATTCTTGAGAATTTGAGAATAGATGATACGATAGAGGCATGACCTTGAACCACACGAAACTCGAAAGAACGGTAAAAGGATTTGCCAATCACCGGCGCATTCAAATTCTCGAGCTATTGCAAAAGACACCCGAACTCTCCGTCGATGAAATCGCAACGGCACTAAGTGTCAATTTTAAAACGGCATCAGAACATATTCGTCGGCTTGCGATTGCGGGGTTGGTGCTGAAGCGTCATGCAGGGAATGAGGTGAGGCACAAGCTTACGGATAAGGCAGTAAGTATTCTTAAATTCTTGAGAATATTGGAATAGATATGGATAAAAGGTTAATCGGGGGCAGGCTTTCAATCGTTGCGACGCCGATAGGTAACTTGGAAGACATAACTCTGCGCGCTCTGCGAACGTTCAAAGAGTGCGACGTGATATACGCGGAAGATACGCGCGTGGTATCAAAATTGCTCGCACGCTACGAAATTAAGAAACCCCTTCAGAGGCTTGATGCGGCGACCGAATTAAAAAAGGCGGATGAAATAATCGCCCGTCTTGAGGCAGGGGAGAAAATCGTATTTGTCAGTGACGCGGGCACACCGGGTATTTCCGATCCCGGCGCACGGCTTGTACAAGCCGTGCGCCGGTCCTGCGAAGCCTTACGCGAAGCAGGACAGGAATCATGCACGATTGAAGCGATACCCGGCGCTTCGGCATTAACAGCGGCACTTTCAATTGCGGGTGTTGATGCCACGGAGTTTACGTTTCTCGGATTTCTTCCACACAAGAAAGGCCGACAAACGGCCATTAAAAGAATTGTTGGAAGCGAAATCCCCGTCGTACTCTATGAATCGCCGCACCGCATTTTGAAATTATTGAAAGAGCTATCTGCCGTTATTCCTCAGTGCCGCGTCATAGTTGCCCGCGAGCTGACTAAGATGTACGAGGAGATTATCACCGGCATTCCGGCTGACATCGCAAAGCAACTGGAGGAAAAGAAATCCGCTCGCGGTGAATTTGTGGTTATTGTTGAGCCGGTGCGCGTGTAGGCGGGTATTCCGAGGCATACGCGTTGCAGATTTCCCGTACGAGGCTTGGTCCCTCAAAAATCATGCCAGTCACCACCTGTACAAGGTCCGCACCTGCGCGAAATTTCACCAGAGCGTCTTCGCCGGAAAATATTCCCCCAACGCCGATTATGGTAAATCGTTTGCCGTACTCCGCGCGCGTCTTGCGGATGAGTTCGTTGGAAAGTTCAAAACATGTCTTTCCGGAGAGACCGCCGCGCCATTTCCTCGGAGCATCTTCAGGAAAATCAATGAGCGAATAATCTTTGTTTAGGTTGCCGATAACGACGCCGTTGTATCCGAATGTGCCAATGATGTCCAGGAGTTCCTTAAAGTCGTTCCACGCAAGATTTATCGGCATTTTGATGTAGCGCGGCTTTGAACAGGGAACCTCGGCGAGCTTTGCGAGAAGGCGCTTAAGAAGTTCCGGCTTCGCAAATGTTTCTCCGCCGAACGTGTTGGGACATGAGATGTTGATTGTGTAGCAATCGCCGGCACCCACTTTATTCATTATTCTGAACGTCGTGCAGTAATCATCTATCCCCGCCTCCGCATCGCACACCTTCTCATCGTTCGTCTGCGCGATAGAGACGCCGACAACAAATCCTTCGTCGGCGTTTCTCTTCACAAGGCGCTTGGCGATTATCTCTGCACCCTGATTCCGCAATCCCTTATACACGACGATGCTCTTATTGCGGACGAGCCGCGTGAGCCTCGGCTTTGGATTCCCCGCACAGGCCCTAGCTGTCACCGAACCGACCTCCTCGCCGCCAAAAGATATTGAAGGGAGGATTCGCATCAGTCCTCCATCGCAATCAAACCCCGCAGATAAAAGCACCGGCCGTTCGTACCGGATGCCGTCTACCGTTTTAGAAATATCGGGGCCCCGGTAGCCCCACACAAGCTCAAGGAGGAAGCGGATTGGCGCGATGGCACCGAATGTACGCCCGAAAAAGACCATAAAATCATGCATAAATTCCGGGTCACAGAGGAAGAAAATCGGCCGCAATATTATTTTGTAGAACATATGCTTTTATGATACTGCAATATATAGGCGATACCAGAGTAATCCCATACTAAATACTGTATACAAAATACTGTATACTGTGTCCGTATGACTCTTGACGCTCTCATAATGCTTGCGGGTGCTTTTGTGGCCGTTCTGCCTTCTTTGGGTTTTCCAAACAGTTGGGATACTGTGCTGTTGTTTCTGGCCGGGATTTTCATAATCTCACTTGGCATTGTTGTGCGCCGGCGCGGTGGAAAAACATCGCAGCCGACACCGCCTAAAAACGGAAATGTCGTTGTAGAAAATCATCCGCATGTTCCACCGCATGAAAAAACGTAGACGCGCGTTATCCTATGCAGCAGCCGTAGGTTTTGCCGCTATCTCCGTCGGGGTTTTTGCAAGCGGCTTGGGCGGGAAAATTGCCCAGACCGGAGCAGAAGTCTTCTCGTCTTCTACACTGTCGTTCTCGCGGGCAACGACGACCGACCCGGTTTTGCCCGAGAAGCCGGCCGTAACGCACCTCGCAACGCCCGTACCTCTCCGCGCGATTTATATGACGCAGTGCGCGGTCGGGACTCCCTCATTCCGCAAAGACCTCGTCGGACTTATTGACGGCACGGAGTTGAACGCCGTTGTTATTGATATCAAGGATTACACCGGCAGGCTTGCATTCACACCTGCGGACCCGTCACTCAAGGCATCGGTTTCGGATGCCTGCGGGGCGAGAGATATGGAGGCGTTTATAAAAGAGCTGCACGACAAGAATATATACGTCATCGGGCGCATCACTGTATTTCAGGACCCCTACTACACGGCGCTTCATCCCGACTTGGCGGTGAAGCGGCTTTCAAACAAGGAGTTGAATTGGAAAGACCACAAAGGTCTTTCATTTATAGACGTCAGCGCAAAACCCTACTGGGATTACATTATAAAAATCGCGAAAGCCTCGTACGAAACCGGTTTTGATGAGCTGAATTTTGATTACATCCGTTTTCCGTCTGACGGAAACATGAAAGATACGTTCTATACGTGGAACCCCGGTATGGAGAAAAGCGAGGCGCTTGAAAGATTTTATATATATTTGAGCAAGGCGTTAAAACCGTCCGGAGCGGTAATTTCCGTTGACCTGTTCGGCATGGTGACGACGAACTATGACGACTTGAACATCGGGCAAGTACTTGAGCGCGCGATGCCATACTTTGATTTCATTGACCCCATGGTGTACCCCTCGCACTATCCGACGGGATTCAACGGCTATAAGAAAGTTAATGAACATCCATACGACATCGTGCATTTTTCTTTGACGCATGCCGTGGAGCGGACGGTTGCGACCTCAACATCTGTGACCGCACTTGCATTTGAGAGAATCGGGACTTCAACACCTGCAATTTATAGAAAGCCCTCATATCCCGCGTCCCAAATCCGCCCGTGGCTCCAATCATTTGATTATCCCGTTACCTACACGCCGGAAATGGTGTCTGCGCAGATAAAAGCGAACACCGATGCAGGCCTTGACTCGTATCTATTTTGGGACCCGGCCAATAAATACAGGAGCTTGCGGCAAGTGTTGCAAACAGAATAAATACCCATACGGCATACTGTATACAGAATACGGTATACTGTTCCTATGCACCCGGATGCGAACGATCCAGACCGGCGTATTACCTATTTTGCCGCGACGCATACGCGCGGAAAACGCGAGATTTTCGGCATCCGCGGAGACGACCGCGGAAAGCACATCTACGTCATCGGGAAAACAGGCATGGGCAAATCCACCATGCTGGAGAACATGGCGATTCAGGATATTCAGAACGGAGAGGGTATCGCATTCATTGACCCGCACGGAGCGACAGCGGAAAAGCTCCTCAATTTTGTTCCCCATAACCGTCTAAAGGATGTCGTGTATTTCGCGCCGTTTGATACGGATAACCCCATCGGATTCAACATCATGGAAGATGTGGGTTTTGATAAACGCCACCTCGTTGTTTCGGGCCTTATGGGCGCCCTGAAACGCATCTGGGTAGACGCGTGGAGCGCCCGAATGGAATACATCTTGCAAAATACCCTGCTTGCACTCTTGGAATATCCGGGTTCTACGCTCTTGGACGTGAACCGCATGCTCACCAATAAGGCGTTCCGCGCCGATGTCGTGACGAAAATCACCGACCCGCTCGTGAAATCATTCTGGACGGAAGAGTTTGCGGCGTTCACCGATACGTATACGCGCGAAGCGACCCCTGCAATCCAAAACAAAATCGGCCAATTTACCGCGAACCCGCTCATTCGGAATATTGTCGGTCAGGCGAAGTCCACGTTTGACCTGCGCAAAATCATGGATGAGAAAAAGATATTCATCGTCAACCTCTCCAAGGGCCGGATGGGGGAGACGAACGCGAGCCTCTTGGGCAGCATGCTCGTCGTGAAGATTTACCTTGCCGCGATGTCGCGCGCCGACGAGCCGCCCATCCGCATGGCGCAATTACCGCGATTCTATTTTTATGTGGACGAATTCCAATCCATGATGAACGAGGCGTTTGCCGACATTCTTTCCGAATCGCGCAAGTATAAGTTGGCACTGACGCTTGCGAACCAGTACATAGAACAAATGGAGGAGAACGTCCGCGATGCCGTGTTCGGCAACGTCGGAACGCTCATCGTATTTCGCGTGGGCCCCTTTGATGCGGAGGTACTGGAAACAGTGTTTGAACCTACCTTCACGCCGGAAGATTTGGTGGGCTTAGGTATCGGGCAAATCTATCTCACGCTCATGATAAACGGCGTCGGCTCGCGGCCGTTTTCCGCGGAAACAATTCCGCCGATTGAGGAGCCGAGCATTTCGTACAGGGACGATGTCATAGAGAATTCCCGCGCACAATATGCGCATCCGCGCGCGGAGATTGACGCGCTGGTACAGAAACGTCAGACGGAATTTGTGCAGCCGCCGAAGCAAAAGGTGCGCAGGGAATATGGTTCGTCTGCGTCGTCGGGTGCTCGTTCTTCCGATGGTGGCAGGCGCGCCGATCAGGGGGGGCACCGCGGCGCGCCGCATCCCGCGAGGCCGCATTCCACACCGCCGTATGCGACAGTTACTGCGGCGGGTAATGCGCCCACGCCCCCTTTCACGAGTTATGTTCCACGGCCCGCCCCGTTTCCGCCCGCGTTTTCCGCCCGCGTTTCTTCCGAAGAAGCCCGGAAATCCGCACTGCGCGCGGCGCTGGAGAGGGCGCGCTCTGAATCAGGGGATGCGCCAAACACACATGCGATACACACAGCACCCCCCCTGTCGCCGGCGGAAATTTTGCGCGCGCGCATGTCTGCGTCGCCCGCCCACCTGCCTGAGCGAAGCTCGCAGTCAGGCGCGTTGCGCGCAGGCGGGCAGCCGCGACAGGCAGGCATATCCGGAAATTCGCAGGCCGGAAACACGAAGAGTGAGCACGCAACAAAAGAAAATCCGGAGAAGGGCACTTTCTCCGGCGAAGTTTCAAACGAACTTTTGCGAAACGTTCTTCAGGCGGGGGATGATACCGTAGATGCATAATCGTTGTGGAACGATATGGTCTTTGAAAACTCAAATAAACTCCTGAAGGAAAGTCCTACCGAGAAAATGACGGATTCAGAGCCTGATCCGACAAAATCTTCGGTTGCGGGCGTGGAGCGCGATGGGGGCGTGCAGTTTGACCATGTACATAGAGAAGAATTCCAGGGCGAAGTAAAAGATACGAATGTGTTCAGAGATAATCTCGGTAGGTTATATTATGAGATTAATAAATATGGTGCGGACCAGATGTTTCTTGCGAAAATCCTCAAAGGTATTATGCCAGTATCTGATGTCGTGTATAACAGCGGGAAATTCTTGTCATACAAGATGCCTGTCGCGTCCATTTCCAAGGATGCGGGACAGATGAATTTTCAGGAACGCGTTGATGTTCACAATTTGGTACTAAGTTATGTTTTTAACGATACAGATCATCACGGTCTCACGGGTAGAAATATGAATGTATCAGGAAATGCTTTTGGTCTGTTTGATGCTCACCTGTTTTCGCGCTTTTGGGACTTATGGAACACAAGAGAGTATATAAGGACGCACCAAGATAGATACGATCTGATAAACAAGCATGTGAAGATTCTCTGTCTGGGGATTCTTACGGAATTGCACAGGATGTTTGGCGGCGAAGATGGACTCGCGCACATGCACGCCATTCTCGACCATATAAAGAAAGTGTCATCCGAAGTGCCTACAACGATTCTAAATGCTCCTGGCAGTAACGAGGAGGAAAAGACAAGGTCTTTTCGTGACGAGGTGCTTAAGCGTGTCGCTCATCTTGAAAATATAATCAAATATAATCAATGAATATAATTAATCATAAGGTCCGTTTCGTTGTTCTGTGTTGTGTGGTCATGTTAATTCCAGCGTTTGTTTCTGCGCAGGTCGTCATCAACGAAGTTATGTACAACCCAGAGGGCAACGATACTGGTCGCGAGTGGATTGAGTTGTATAACGCAGGCGCTGCTGACGTGACAATGGTCGCTGGCAGCGGCAATGGATCGTGGAGGGTGAGCGACAGTTCAAACCATACGCTCGTCAATCCCGCTAGCGGCGTTGGCCGCGGATCGCTCACGATTCCCGCTGGTGGCTATCTCATAATCGCGAGCGATCCTACACAATTCATTTCCGGAGAATATGCAGGCGGTGCATACTCCGTGATCAAATCATCAATCAGTCTCAACAATATCAGCGCTACGACATCGCTTATTGATGGCACTGGAATACTTCTAAATAGTTTCATGTACACGAATGATATGGGCGGTAACGGCGATGGCACAAGTTTGCAAAAAAACGGGGGCTCATGGATTGCGGCGTTACCGACACCAGGTGCTACAAATGCCGCTACGCCGTATACGCCTCCAAGCAATGACACGAATTCAAATACCGACACCAACACGACAACCACCACGACCACATCAGCGAATACCTCCGCACCGA
>JAUYLR010000032.1 GCA_030698935.1 bacterium | reverse complement strand
ACGCACCGTTCCTACCTGAACGAAAATCGGACGGCGGGGCGAGAGCACAACGAACGGCTGGAATTCTTGGGAGATGCCGTTCTTGAACTTGTGGTGACGGAATTCCTGTTTGCAAAGTATCCGGATAGGCCGGAGGGGGATTTAACCTCGTACCGCGCGGCCCTTGTGAATACCGTCAGTATCTCTGACGCGGCGACGAAGCTCGGTATGAACGAGTTTCTATTGCTCTCCCGCGGCGAGGCGAAAGACACGGGCCGCGCGCGGGCAATCATCCTTGCGAATGCGTTTGAGGCGGTTATCGGCGCAATCTATCTTGACCAAGGATACGAATCGGCCAAGAAATTCATTGCGGAACAGCTTTTTCATAAGACGGACGAAGTGGTGTCTAAGGGCTTGTGGCAGGACGCAAAATCACGGTTTCAGGAAATCGCGCAGGAGAAAGAGGCCGTCACCCCTTCGTATGACGTCTTGAGCCAGACGGGGCCGGACCACGACAAGAAGTTCGTTGTTGGAGTGTATTTAGGAGAGGAACGGATAGCTTCCGGCGAAGGCCGGAGCAAGCAGGAAGCCGAACAAGTCGCCGCGCAGAAAGCACTTGTGGCTAAGGGGTGGTAGGGATAGGTTGGCAATCAATCCTTAGTTACCCTTAATGTACATATGTACATTAAGGGTAACTAATCAATCTTGAAGCGTTTCTTTAGGGCCGACGAACCGTCTACACTGACTGCTGTTATAAAGGACACATAACTTGTGATGCCGTAATAGTCCGAGATTTTGCGTACCTGCGCCTCAAGGGGGTGCGGATAAATCCATACCGAACGCTGATAAAATACGAGGCCCAAATTTTGCAAATGACGAATAAAAGGTATACGAACCCTTGATTTTTCAGCAGGAATATCAAAAGCAACTATATACCACACACCTTTCCACGACTTTGGCAACGGAATCTTTATATCCCATAACGATATTTCCCGTATCACGTCTTTTCCGCGCGCGGTAAGTTCATATCTCTGTTTACCTGTGCGGATGTAACCTTGCCTGTTGAGGCTGTATATCTGCCGGCGTACCCGTCGCCGGTTTTCCGGTGTATCTTTGGAAGCAAGCTCCCGAATAATTCTGGGGATGGCCCACGGCGGTGGCACAGCGCCAATGCCGAGTAGAAAGACACCAAGCGCTATCATTTTAAGAACTCGTATCGTTTGCTCGCGCTTACGTCTCCGTTGGATATCAAGGGCAGGCGCTATGTTACCATTAGTGTACATATGTACACTAATGGTAACATGGGAAAAGGCAGTTTGCGGCGCGTACACAAGGGAATTAGTGCATAACAGGTAGAATATATTTGATACAATGAGTGACGATGTATCCCGTTAGAAGTTGCGGAAGTTCTGATAAGCGAATGTTCGCGGAATGTTTTGCGTTGGTCGATGTTTTACTAAACACGGATAACGAGTCGGAAGCGCAAGCTTCCTACTTCTAACGGGATGTACTTAAAGTCCATTGAACTTGTCGGGTTTAAATCGTTCGGAAAGAAAACCGATATCGCATTTGCTTCGCGCATTTCTGCCATCGTGGGGCCGAACGGCTCCGGAAAGTCAAACGTCGCCGAGGCGTTTCGTTTCGTGCTTGGCGAGCAATCAATGAAATCTTTGCGCTCCAAGCGCGGGGAAGATTTGATATGGGGCGGGTCGCCGACGCTTCCGCGCTCCAATCGCGCCGGCGTAAAAGTAGCCTTTGATAATTCCACGCGGCTTCTGGATTTGGATTTTAAAGAAGTCATTGTTGAACGCATCGTGTATCGCGACGGGGAAAATGAATATTTGTTAAACGGTACAAAGGTACGCCTGAAAGATGTCATCCGGCTTCTCGCGGGCGCCAACATCGGGGGTTCCGGTTATCAAATTATTTCGCAGGGAGAAGCCGACAGAATTTTGAACGCGAGCCCGCGCGAGCGCAGGGAAATGGTGGAGGATGCGCTTGGATTGAAACTGTACCAGCATAAGAAAGCCGAGAGCGAGCGGAAACTTGAAGAGACCGGCGTCAATATTGAAAAGACCAAATCGCTTCGGCGCGAGATAGGGCCACACCTGAATTTTCTGCGTTCGCAGGTTGAGAAAATTGAGAAAGCGCGTGAGATGAAAGAGGCGCTTGCGGCGAAACTTTCCGACTACCTCGCGCGCGAACACGCGTGGATTACCTCGGAGGATGCGCGGCTTCTGGAGCAGGTGCATGCGGAAGAGGCCGAACTGAAAAAATTGGGCGGGCTTGTGAGCGATGCGCGCGGGAAGCGCGGCAGCAAGAATGACGGGATGCTAGAGGAATTGCAGGGGAACATCAGTGAGCGCGAACACAAGCTTTCTCTCGCACGGCGCGAGAGCGAGAAGCTTAGCCGCGAACTCGGGCGCGCTGAAGGCGTGGCGGAAGCGAATACCGTGATGGTGGAGCAGATTGTCGCTGTCCCGCATGTGCGCCAGTTTGCACGCGAAATGAGCGAGGCAATTTCAGACGCTCTACGGAATGAGGATTTGTCCGCGGTGCGCGTGCTTCTCTCGCACATCAAGGAGCGCATCAGCTCGTTTGTGGAAGGACTTTCCGGTGCCGCGCCAGACACGAAAGAAGAATCGTTACAGCACGTGAAAACAATCGCGCATTCCTTGGAGCGCGTGCAAAAAGAAGAGACGGCGCTGGCAGAGGAGTTGGAGGCGCTCCGCGCAAAGATAACGCAGGTGCGCGATGCGGGATTTGCCGCCGAGCGCGATTTGGTGGAATTGGAATCATCAGTGCGCGAAGCGCAGGGGAAATTGACTGGCGTGCAATCGGCGCGCGCGAATATAGCGACCCTGCGGCAGGCGTTTGAGGAAGAGGTGCGGGAGGGGATTGCGCTTGTCGGTGCCGCAATTCATGATTGGCAAAAGGCGCAAGTGGAAGGGGTGACGGGCGATGACCGGCAAGCGCAGGAAAAGCGGCGGCGGGAAATTGAACGCCTCAAAATCAAGATTGAAGAATCGGGCATCGGCAACGGCGACGCGGTCGTGCGCGAATTCAATCAGACAAAAGAGCGCGATGAATTCCTCGGGAGGGAACTGGCAGATTTGGAACGCTCCGCCGCCTCACTAGAGGACATTATTGTGGAACTTGAAAAAACGATTGACGCGCGGTTTACCAAAGGCCTCAAACTTATCAACGTCGCACTGCACGATTTTTTCATGAAATTGTTCGGAGGAGGAGAGGCGAAGCTAGAGGTGGAAGAACCCCGCCTCCGCCGAGGCTCCGGCGGGCGAAGCCCGAAAAATGACGAGGAACTAGATGATGAAGAAATTTCGGAGGAAGAGGAGGAAGGAGATCTCTACGCGGGCCTCTCAATTTCGGTTCAGCTCCCGCGCAAGAAAGTCCGCGGGCTGGAAGTGCTTTCAGGAGGCGAGCGCGCGCTCACTTCCATCGCGCTTATCTTTTCCATGTCACAGGTGAATCCTCCGCCGTTTCTCGTGTTGGACGAAACAGACGCCGCGCTTGATGAGGCCAACAGCAAACGTTACGCGGACATGATTAGAGAATTGGGTTCCAAAAGCCAGCTTATCGTCATCACGCACAACCGCGCGACGATGGCCGCGGCGGGGGAGCTCTACGGCGTTACCATGGGGAGTGAC
>JAUYLR010000024.1 GCA_030698935.1 bacterium | reverse complement strand
CTTACATCCCTCCCCAATTTAGTATCCGTTCTCAGATATTAATCTTGCGATTTCGCTGAAACCGTCTCAACAGTATACCAAATTTGAGATAGTGTTGTGTGATACTAAATTGGGGAGGGATTATAGAAAATATAGTCGCTTTGCTCCTTATTTTCTTATAACAACCCCCCTCTCCTGCAACTTCGCCACTATCTGCTCAACCGCGTGTTCAGGCGGGGCGCTTTCCGTGTCTATCGTCTCATCGGCGGCAGCTTCGTAGAGCCCCGCCCTATCCGCGAGCCTTTTTTCCATCTCTTCTTGGGGTGTGGCCGCCGTGGTCACTGCCGGGCGGTGGGAATCGTCCTCTTCCATTCTCTCCAAGAGGATTCGGAGTGTGGCGCGAAGAAAGATGCACAAGCCATTTTTTTTGACTGTTTCAATGTTCTCCGAGCGCGTGATAATTCCGCCTCCGGTAGAAATGACGGCGCCGTTTTGTTCGGAAACTTCGCGAACCATGTCGGATTCCAAATCCCTAAAATGGTCCCAGCCGAATTTCTCCACAATCTCCTTGATGCTCATGCCCGCTTTTTTTGCGACGAGAGAGTCAATGTCCTCGCAGCGCTTTCCGAGGCGCTTCGCAAGCAAACGGGCGACAGTCGTCTTCCCGCTTCCGGGCATGCCGATGAGGACGATGTTCGGGTCGCGCTCCGAGGTGCCGGTCTTAATGCCGATTGCATTCAACTTCTCCCAAAAATCGGGGAATGTCTTTGTGACCACTTCGGGATTTCTGATTTCCATGCCCTCCAACTTGGCCCCGAGAACTGCGAACGCCATGGCCATCCGGTGGTCCCAATAGGTATCTATGACGGCCGGCTTCGGATACCCGCCGTAAATCGTCATCGTGTCGGGGGTGGACTCCGAACGTATGCCCATTTTTGCGAGCTCGCGTTCAAGCGCCGCGACGCGCTCCGTTTCTTTCACCCGCAGAGAGCCGACGCCCGCAATGTGAGTGGTCCCCGGCACGCAGGCAGAAAGCGCGGCGAGCGTCTGTACCTGGTCGGGACAATCCTGCATATTCACATCAACCGGCTTGATTCCTTTTCCTTGAATGGAAATCTGATTTTCTCCGTACTCAACCGCATTTCCCATGTCAGCAAGAATCTTGAGAAACCCCATGTCGGCCTGCACCGATTTCGGATTCATGTTTTTGAGCGTAATGCGCGACTCTGTGAGAGCGGCAATCGCAAAAAAGTACGACGCGCTGGAAGCATCGCCTTCAACGACATATGCATCAACGTCATATTTCCGGCCTGCGGGAACACCATAGGTATTGGAGTGACGGACTTCCACTTCAACCCCAAACTGCTTCATGGAATCAATGGTCATATCCACGTACGGCTTGGAAATCTGCTCGCCGATGACCTCAATATTCACTTCACCCACAACCGGAGCAATCATGAGAATTGCCGAGAGGAATTGGCTGCTTACGGAACCGTTCATTTTTATATTTCCGGAAGTGAGTTTGGAAGAAGAAACGCGCACCGGAGGAAATCCTTCTTTTTCCAAATAATCAATCTTCGCACCGAGCTGGCGGAGAGCGTCCACGAGGTCGCCAATGGGGCGCTCGTTCAAACGCCCCTCTCCCCGAATCGTCTTCTCTCCGGCAACAACGGAGGCAAGCGCGAGAATAAATCTGATAGTGGTGCCGGAAAGATGCGCGTTCAAGTCGTATGATTTGTCGGCAACAGAGCGGATGTCTCCGGCAACTTCCAAGTCGCCACCCTTTGAGACGACTTTGATTCCAAGCGCCTGAAGACAATCAATCATCGCCCGCGTGTCATCGCTCAAGAGCGGATTCTTTATCCGCACCGTTTTGCCCACAAGGGCCGCCATGAGGAGCGCCCTATTGGTGTAACTTTTGGAGCCGGGAATAGACACAACCGCGTCTATGGGTTTCGGAAGCGGAATGATTTTTGTCGTTTTCATCCCGTTAGAAGTAGGAAGCTCGCGCTTCCGACTCGGAAGTTATCATTTGTAAGCATGCGACCAATGAGAAACATGTATTGAATGTATCATAGACTGAACTTATGCAACTTCTAACGGGATTCATCTTAGTTTTTTGGCGCAAACGATTGCGTTTCCTTTATTAGACTGTTCAGGGCCCGCATCGCATTACCGCTGTCGATTGATTCTTCCGCCCGGCGGATACCCTCTTTGATGCTCGGTACTGCGTCTCCGGCATAGAGCGCACAAGCACTATTTAATACGACAATGTCACGCCTTGCGCCCTTTTCTCCGTTTAAAATTGCACGAATAATTTGAGCATTTTCTTCCTTACCCCCTCCAAGAAGTGCCCCTTTTTTGGCCTTTTTAAAACCGAGCTTCGCCGGATAAATCGTCATTTTTCTGACTTTAGTCCCGCGTATATCAAAAGCACTTGTCGTTGCAGATGTGCTCACCCGCCTCATTCCATCCGCACTTGTCACAAGAAGCATGTGTGTATATCCAAGCCTCTGCGCAACACCGGCGAGCTTCACAGCAGTTGGATAATCCGGTACGCCGGTGAGTTGGCGAAGAGTGCCTGCGGGATTCGTGAATGGCCCGAGGACATTGAAAATCGTCCGCACTTTGAGTTCCCTGCGCACGGCCACCACCTGCTTCATGGAGGCGTGATATATCGGCGCAAACATAAATACGATGCCCGTCGCTTCAAAAACGCGCTGTGCCTGTTCGGGTGTAAGCTCAATCTTTACGCCGAGTGCTTCAAGAACATCGGCACTCCCGCATTTACTGCTCGCCGCACGATTTCCGTGCTTCGCGACTTTCACCCCAGCACCGCGGGCGACAAACGCTGAAGCTGTAGAAATATTAAACGTCCCCGAGCCGTCTCCACCGGTCCCGACAATATCTATTGCGTCGGGCGCGGATACTGTGAGCATTTTCGCGCGCATCGTTTTTATAAAACCAAGCACTTCAGGAGCACTTTCGCTCTTCATGCGCAATGCGGTCAAAATCGCCCC
>JAUYLR010000019.1 GCA_030698935.1 bacterium | reverse complement strand
AGGGCGGATTTTACTACAATCTACCTGTTGGAAGGGTCTCGGCATGGGGGTCGTGTCTGGTTGGAATCGCTTTGTTGACTCGATTTCTGCCATCTGCTTTTGCTTGATACATTGCTACATCTGCCTTTTTAAGTATTTCATCAATATCAAGGGTTGTTGCGGCCGATGAAACACCCAAACTTGCGGTGATGTTGATTGCATTATCATTGTACAGGGGCTTAAGATTGGCGATACCTTCCCTGATCTTTTTTGCCACGATCTCCCCTTCATCTAACCTCGTCCCAGGACATACTACGACAATTTCCTCTCCTCCATACCTTGCGGGAATGTCGTGCGCTCTCAGAACTTTCCCCGAGAGAAGTAATTTCCCCACTTGATGAAGTACTGCGTCGCCTGCTGCGTGCCCAAGTCCAGGGGCATCGTTTATGTCTTTAAAATGATCAAGATCAATCATAATAATAACGAAATCGTCCTGTTTTCTGTCTGTATGACCTACCAAGCGTGTAGTGTCAGCACTTCTTTTCCCTCCCAAGCCAGGCGATTTGGGCTTCCATTTTTCTTTGAGTTCCTCTAAATGTCTATTAAGCTCGCGCCTATTTATAAGCCCCGTGAGGGGGTCTGTGATTGTCTGTTCTTTCAGTGCCTCGTTTTGCTTCTCAAGATCCGAGGTCTTTTTGGCCATTGGCGTAGATATCTCAAGTGCCCTTGCATCTGCTTTTGCATTCATTCGTTCCGCTTGTACTCGGCGCCATAGAGAAAGTTTTCCTTCCATCGTTACATTATACATTGTGATCGGGAAAATCACATTTTGAGACGCACTCAACAACCGGGCATTTGTATTTAGATAACAAGAAAAATAAGCAACATGCTGACTCCGAGAACAGCCTCTTTCTTTGAGAGGTAGCGTATTATCGGCTTCTGTATCTTGAATTTCTTGTACGGGTAAAACGGATACACGTCGCCGTTGAGGGCATCCAGAATCAAATGGACGAGATATGCAAGCGAGAATATCAGACCAAAATGCGCGTTTATGGATACGAGCAGGAGCGAAACGATGAGCCACGCCTGCACGCTGTGGAAAATGTTCTTCTGGCTTCCCCACGGGTCCTTTTCTGTCAGGCTTTCCTGCAAAATTCTCTTTGGTTTAAATAATATCCCATTCTGATGGTATGAAATGAGGTGGTCTAAATCCATGAACAAGGAGCCCGTGAGGGCCGCCGTATAATCCCCCGTCAGTTTTCCGATGATGAGCCCGGCTAGGATGTGGGTTGGGAAGGTCATTTACGCTAAATTATATCAGGAACTTTGTTCAACCGGTGCGCCGGGCAGGATTCGCCTCTCGTTGCTGATGCAACGAGAAACCTTCGCTTCCTCCTCGGAAGCTGCGGGTCTCGTTTTACTCGACACTGCTGTTTGTAGCCAATCGTTTCGCTCTTGGACAAACAGGGAGCCCGCGGTTCGAATCCCTCTCGGAGCAAACACAAAAGTCACCAGACACATGTGTCTGGCTCTGTTTGTGTTAGTGCGCCGGGCCGGATTCGAACCTGCGTAGGGCTAAGCCCGCGTGATCTACAGTCACGTGCGATTGACCGCTCCGCCACCGACGCACTATTTCAACTTGTTGGATTCTATCAGCTTTAGCACATCTCGCAAAAGATCCTTTGATATTCTCTGGATTGCTTCCCGCCACGCTTCGCTCGCGGTCGCAATGACGACAGGGTTAACGCTACGCGTGCACTCCGGCATGAGCGCGGGCGCGCGCTCCGCGCCTGCGCAGTGCCCCCTTTCTCACGTCAAATGTGAATTCTGCTTTGGTTCCCTCCCCCGCTTCCGGCTTTACATCAACATGGACCGAGCCGCCTTCCATCACGTTTCTCCCGACCATCATGTTGGCAATCGGGGTCAGAATCTTTGTTTGTATCAAACGCTTCAGGGGGCGCGCGCCGTACTGCGAGCTGTACCCCTCTTTAGCGAGATGCACGAGCACGGCATCCGAGAATGTGAGTGTTATTTGCTTTTCCTCAAGGCGTTTCGCGATTATTTCAATCTGCATGCGCACGATATCCTTCACCGCGTCCTGCGAAAGAATGTTGAACAGAATTATTTCATCAAGCCGGTTGAGAAATTCCGGACGGAAGAATTCCTTGAGCGAGCCCATGACTTTCTCTTTGACCTTCTCATATCTGTCGCCCTCGGTGCCGTGCGATTCGCTGCCGAAGCCGAGGCTGGACATCTTGTCTATGTGCTCGGAGCCGATATTTGAGGTCAAAATGATAACCGCGTTTTTGAAATTCACTATTCGGCCCTTTGCGTCGGTCAGCCGTCCGTTGTCCAGAACCTGAAGCAGAATGTTGAATACTTCCGGATGCGCTTTTTCTATCTCGTCAAACAGAATGACGGAATACGGACGATGGCGCACCAACTCCGTAAGCCCGCCACCTTCGTCGTGGCCGACGTAGCCCGGGGGAGAACCTATCATTTTGGAAACGGAGTGCTTCTCCATGTATTCCGACATGTCCACGCGGATGAGCGCCTTTTCGCTGTTGAAAAGGAAATCCGCGAGCGCCCGCGTGAGCTCTGTTTTGCCGACTCCCGTCGGCCCCAAAAAGAGGAAGCTCCCGACAGGGCGGTTTGGGTCGGAAATCCCCGCGCGGCTCCGCTTGATTGCGTCGGAAATTTTCTGCAGCGCCTCGTCTTGCCCCACGATGCGTTTCTTCAGTTCTTCCTCCATGCGGGAAAGCTTTTCCGCCTCTTCTTCCAACATGCGCGTGATAGGAACCCCCGTCCACCGCGAGACGACTCCCGCAATGTCTTCTTCCGTGATTTCCTCCTTGAGAACGCGGCGGGTCGCCTGCAGTTTCTTCAGGCGCTTCGTTGCCGCTTCAATCTCCTTTTCCAAGAGAGGAATTTTGCCGTAGCGGATTTCGGCAGTCTTTGTGAGATCTGCTATCGCTTCCGCCGAATCCGCCTCTATGCGCGCTTTCTCCAAATCGCCTTTCGCGCGCTTAATATCCGCGATGGTCTCGCGTTCGTTTTTCCACTTAAGCTCAAGCTCGCGCGTGCCGTCTTTCAAATCAGCGACTTCTTTTTCAATCGCCTTGACGCGCGTGCGCGCCTTTCCATCGGTTTCTTCCGCCTCTTTTTTGAGCGCCTCCCGTTCAATTTCCAAACGCATAATCTTGCGCTGCGCTTCTTCAAGCGCGGGCGGTTTGTTCTCAAGCGAGAGGCGCAAGGCTGATGACGCTTCGTCTATCAAATCAATCGCCTTGTCGGGGAGAAATCGCTCGGTAATGTAGCGTATGGAAAGCTGAACCGCTGCAACTATTGCGTCGTCGGTAATGCGCACGCCGTGGAACAGCTCGTACCGCTCTTTGAGGCCGCGCAAAATCGCGATGGCATCATCCAGGGAGGGTTCGTTTACATAGACAGGCTGGAACCTGCGCGTGAGCGCGGGGTCATGCTCAATGTGCCTTTGGAATTCTTTAAGGGTTGTCGCACCGATAACGCGGATATCGCCGCGCGCGAGTGCGGGCTTCAGCTTATTGGAAGCGTCCATTGACCCCTCGGCGGCGCCCGCTCCTACGAGCGTGTGCATCTCATCAATGAAAAGAATAATTTTCCCCTCCGAACGCTCCACTTCCCGCATGACCGCTTTCAGCCGCTCTTCAAATTCCCCGCGGTATTTCGTTCCCGCAATTAAGAGCCCCAAATCAAGCTGTACAAGCTCTTTGCCGCGCAAGGATTCCGGCACGTCGCCCGCAGCGAGCTGTTGTGCCAACCCCTCCGCAACGGCGGTTTTTCCGACCCCCGCCTCCCCTATCAAAATCGGATTGTTCTTCGTGCGGCGCGAGAGAATCTGAATGACGCGCGTAATTTCCATGTCGCGCCCGATAACAGGATCCAATTTATTTTCGCGTGCGCGGTCGGTAAGCGAGCGGGCAAACCGCGTGAGCGCGCGGGGCTTCTTCGGCTCGTCAATATCGCGGATTTTTCCCTCTTTAATGTCCGTGAGCACGCGCGCGAGAGCGGCACGGTCTACGCGGAAGCGCGCGAGCACATCGGCCGCCGGCCCCGGATGTTCCGCGACCCCCAACAGAAGATGCTCCGGAGAAACGAACTGGTCGTTGAAGCTGGCGGCAATGCGCGGGACAGCCTCAAAGACCTTCACCAGTTCCGGTGTGAGGTACAGCTGGAACGACGGAGACACGGTATTGCCTCCCCCGCTTCCCTCAATGAGTTCAAGGACGGAATCGGTGAGGTGCACAACATCAACTTCCACCTGCTCAAGCATGGGAAGAACCATGGATTCCTCCTGCGTGAGAAGCGCCGCCAAAAGATGCAGAGTGGAAACCTGATTGTGGCCGCGCTCAACCGCAAGCTGGTGCGCGCGGTGCACGGACTCTTTCGCTTTCGTCGTGTAATTGTTGAATGGAACCATAGGAGTAGCGGTTAGCGATAAGCGGTTAGCGATAAGTTGAAGTCAGAGATAAGATTTTGATTTTGCATTTTCTCTATACGCTAGTCGCTATACGCTTAATGATTATAATACATCATTATCACTGCGCGGGCTTTTTATCAAGAGCGGGCGACGAGATATATCCGCTGAGTGACGACCCGCGGGAAATGCCCGTGCTCATACCGATAATCTGACCATCGGTATTTGCCAATACGGTGCCGGGGAAGGTTGTGTCGCCGGGAATATTCGTATCTATCACAACCAAGGACGGGGCGTCCGCAGATTCGCGCGGTATGAGCGCCGTCACTATTCCGTCGGCGATACGGGAAATTGTCTTTCCGGAAAATGCGATGACTGTCTGGCCTAAAACCGGTTTTTGGATTGCGATTGCCGCAGGTTTCCACACAACCGCTTGTCCCTCCGTCGTTGTCGTCGCGGACCGGAGAAACGCAAGGCCGGAACTTGCGTCGCGCGCGATGACGAATGCGCGCACGCGCCCTCCGTCGGATACTATAATTGTCGCATCCGCATTCTCGCCGAAAATATTAGAGTCGCTCGCGATGACTCCGGAAGCGTCAAGCACGACCCCAAACCCCAGAAACAGCGGTTCCGCATTGCCCGTATAGAACCGGACTATGGAAGGATTAACGCGTTCAACGGCTTGGGAGATAACATCCGACTCTTTGACGACAACGGTTCTTTCGCGCGTGATGACCGATGCGGTCTGCGCGCCAGGGACCACTTTTTCCACCGTGCGTTCCACTACCCTGTTCACGGTTTGAGCGATAGAGGGCGGAGCCTGTTCCATGAGCGAGACCGTAACAATGCCAGTCGCGATAGACGTAACGAAACTTACCAAGAGAGTCAGCAGTACAATCTGAGATTTTGAAAGATGCTCAATGTCCATATTCGTTTTAGAGAGTTCTGATACGCGCATCATACAATAAGGGCGTTCAAATCCATAGCCATTATTGGCGGAAGATGAACCCGCACCGCCAATAATGGCTATGGCTTCTCTCTGGAACTGGGAAGAAATGCAGGCGTACGTAAAACCCCTAAGTAGTGAGGTTTTTGGGACATGCCCTAGCAATTGCTTGGCATTCTTTGACTACGCGCCTGATATCGCTCTCCCTTGTGTCCCTCCCCAATGAAAAACGAAGGGAGTTCTCCGCCCTCCATTCCTCTCCGCCGAGGGCCGCGACAACATGCGAACGCTTTTCGGTACCTTCTCCGCACGCACTTTTCGTAGAAATGAAAATACCGGCACGGTCAAGTGAAAGTACGAAATATTCACCGGCAATGTCGGGTACCGAAATATTCAGCATGTGCGGAAGCGCGTGTTTTCTATCCCCGTTGATAACCGCGCCCGGAATTCCCGACAGCAATCCTTCCGCCAGTTCATTGCGCAGGGTCCCCAGACGTTTTGATTCCGAGGCGCGCTCGCGCGCAACGCACTCAAACGCCTCCGCGAATCCCGCCGCGAGCGCCACGTTCTCGGTGCCGGAACGGAGTCCGCGCTCCTGTCCGCCTCCGAGGATTATCGGCGCGGGTTCTCTGCGGTCGTTCACATACAAGGCGCCGATACCGTGCGGTCCGTAGAGCTTGGCCGCGCCGACTGACAAAAGGTCTGCGCCGAGAGAGTGCGCCGTTGCCGGAAGATAGAGAGGAGCTTGGCCCGCGTCGCTGTGAAAGATAACCGTGGAGCCGTGACTCTTTTCGTGTTCATGAATAACGTGTGATATTTCGGAGAGCGGTTGTATCACGCCGATTTCATTGTTCGCCCAGCCGGTAGAAACAAACACGGTTTCTTTCCGCAATTCTTTTTTTATGGCGGCTGCGGAAATGATGCCGTGCGCATCTGGGTTTACAATAGACACCATTCCTCCCATTTCTTTAATGTGCTCAAAACACGCGAGAACGGAGACGTGTTCAATGGCTGTTGTGAGCCAATGAGTGTACTTGGGGGTTTCACCCCCAAGTACCCTTTTACTGAACGAACCCAAAATGGCGAGGTTGTTGGATTCGGTAATTCCGGATGTGAAAATAATTTCCCTCGGCTTGCATCCCAATTGCGCGGCAATGCGCGCGCGCGAATCTTGGAGCGAGCGCGACGCACGCACCCCTTCGTCATGTATTGAGCCCGGATTCCCTGCTAACTTTTCCGCATCGCGCATCGCGCGAACCGCCGGTGCCAAAATGGGTGTTGCGCTTGCGTAA
>JAUYLR010000017.1 GCA_030698935.1 bacterium | reverse complement strand
TTCAGCAGGTACATGTTGAGCAGAAACAGGTCGTCATCAACCAACATGATGAGTTTTTTATCTCCTTGCATACATGAATTAGTATATCACACACCCGCGGCTAGCAATATACACCCCCTGCGCAAGCGCAGGGTGTCGGATTCGTAGCCATTCGTACTGTGCCCCGTAGCCGTCTTTGTGGTACTGGGGTCATTCGCATAACTCGTAATTGGTATGTTTATCTAGGGTAATAGGACCTACGCATTCTTCTTAATTCTCCCTTTCTTAAAGGGAGTGGCTGATAAGCCGAGGGATTTTATGGCTCTAAATCCTCCGGCCTACGGCCACCTCCTTTAGAAAAGGAGGAATAAGACCAAAAATGCGTAAGTCCTACCTAATCAACCCCGCAGGCGAGGAATTTTACAGCTTATTCACCTCCTCCCAGGGAATTTCGCGCTTGAATGCTTTGATCATGGCATCTTCCCGCATCGTATACATGCCCTGCTTCCGCGCTATCCGCATAATTTCCCCCTCGGTCGGATTCTTAAGAATCACCTCCTCAAGATCGCGGTCCATCTTCAATACCTCGAAGACCGCAGTGCGCCCCCGCGTGCCCTTGGGACAGTTTGCCGTCGGCTCAATCGCCAACACATCCTTGGGAAACGAAATGGCCTTCCGAAACTCATCGGGTAGCTCGGAAAAATCCTTCTCCGCTCGCGCTCTAATACTCCCCTCAAACGGGACGACTTTTCCGGTATCGGGACACAAGAGCTGTACCAGGCGCTGTGCCATCGCGAGGATGAGCGTTGGAGCAATGAGAAACGGGTCCACACCCATATCAACGAGACGAGGAATGACTCCCGCGGCGTTGTTTGTGTGAATGGTCGAAAAAACCAGGTGACCCGTGAGCGCTGCCTGCACGGCAAGCTGGGCGGTCTCTTTGTCTCGGATCTCACCTACCATGATAACGTCGGGGTCCTGCCGCAGGGTGTGCCGAAGTCCCGCGGCAAAGGTGTAACCGATCTCAGGACGAATCTGCGATTGCGTCATTCCGGCGATGTTATATTCAACCGGATCTTCAAGGGAGAGTACGTTGTATCGCTCCCGATCGATTTCGTTCAACATCGCGTAGAGCGTTGTTGATTTTCCGCTGCCCGTCGGGCCCGAAATCAATATCATGCCGTACGGACGGTCAAGCGCAGCCCTGATAAACTCGATATTGCGTTCCGTTAAACCCATTTCGGAAATGGGTTTAACACCCTTTTCCGTGTCAAGAATACGCAGTACCACCTTCTCGCCGTAGTACGAAGGAAATGTGGAAACGCGGAAATCGATGCGGCGCCCTTCAATACGCGCGCTGAATCGCCCGTCCTGCGGCTTGCGTTTCTCATCGAGCCGCATGTTGGAGAGAATTTTGATGCGCGCGATGAGCGCGGCGTGCACCTTCGTGGGCAGGATGAGCGACGTATTGAGCTCGCCGTCAACGCGTAATCGGACGCGTACTTCAGAACCACGCGGCTCGATGTGAATATCGGAGGCCGCTCCGTCAACGGCGTAGTGAAGAAGCGTCGCGACAATCTTCGTTACCGGAGCATCTTCAATGATGCGTGCCTCGGTGCTTTGTGAGGCGGGAGTTTCCGCATCTTTCACGGCACCCTCTTCCGGCATGAGTTCCGCCTCAAGCTCGGAGAGCGCCTGGGTAACTTCTCCGGAAAGTCCTTTGTACGACTGTATCACGCGGTCAAAATCCGCCTCCGATATGAGAAAGAGCTTGTAGGGAATACCGAGTTTTGATGAGATGAAATTGACGGCGTCCAAGGCATCGAGGTTGTCGGGGTCCACAACACCGATCAAAAGCACATTATCCTTGAGACCGAGCGGGACAAACCGGTAAAACACGGCGGACTCTTCGGGAACATATTTCAGGACATCGAATGGAACCTCGCGTCCCTCCAGATTTTCAAATGGAATGCCGAACTGTTCGGCCTTGCTCGCCAAAATATCCCCTGTCGAGACACCGCGCTCCGAGAGTGCGGAGGCCATGTCGCCGCCGAGCACGTGCGCGCGCTTGGTGAGCGCGGGTACATCCTCCGGCTTGATTATTCCTTTTTTAACGAGTGTTTCAAGAAGTGTCATACCCTGCGAATGTGTTATAGGTCAAATCCACTGTTTTCCGTCGTGGGCGGAGGCGAAGAGCCGGAGGCGCCGGAGCGGAGCGGGAGGGAGACGCCACCGGATCCGGATGCGGAAGCGCCGCTTCCGGCGGAAAGCGGAGCGAACGGATTGCGCCGGCCAATCGGCTGAGGAGCGATGTCCACCCCGAAATCCTCCAAACTGTTGAATACCGGGTCGTCGAAGATGCTTGTGTCAAGTTTCGTCGAGTTGAGCCGCGCGAGCGCGGCGAGCAGTTCCGCGCCAAGCGTCGCGTTAAACGCGGAGTCAGTGAGCTCGGTAACTCCGGGAGGCGCACTCGGCGTCCCAAGAACCCGGTAGAAAAAGAACCCGATCAGTCCGATGAGGAAAATACCGGCAACCAGAGCGACGCGTTTATCTATGTGTTCAAAGATTTTCATTTTGTTCCGGAACAAGCCGATAGGTTACCAGGGTGATTGAATAATCGTATTCTTCTTCGTCCGCACCAAAGGTAACCGTGCGCACGTCAACCAGACGCAAACTCCGTTCGAGGTCAAAGAGGAACGCTCTGAATTCGTCATATGCTCCGGTAATGCCAAACCTGAACTCAACCGCTCTAAAACGTTCTTCCTGCGGCCCGATCGCTTCGTTGCTCTCTTCAAACCCGGAGACGCCGGATTCGCTGATGCTGATATTGGTAAGCGTCATGCCGTACCCCGACGCGATATTGTTGATATCGATAATGAGGCGCACGGAATCAATATGGTCGGGGAGAAGCTTCTCCAGACGGGTACGGTCCTCAATGGAGATATTGTTGTACTTCTCCAGAAGTCCGGTGCGCGCCCGTTCAATCTCTTTTGTTTTCTCAAGCGCTTCGGCGTAACGGTCTTTCTCTTCCCGCAATTCCACGATGCTTCGCCGTTCAAGCTCGAGATACCCGGTACGGCCTCCGTAGGTCGGATTGATGTATCCGAAGAAAATACCGACCGAGGCGATAATTAAAATGCTTGCGGTAAAATTGTTCATCTCATCATGGAATTGCGCGCCGTCCTCGACGAAGACAGTCCGCCAATCACGTTACGCTCTGTAATTTTCA
>JAUYLR010000016.1 GCA_030698935.1 bacterium | reverse complement strand
CTGTTTACGAGCCACCAGCTGTTTTTGTGGAACCTGAACCCGCAGCTGCTGAGGTTGATTACGGATGGACGCCGTCAGGATGGGACGAGCCGGACAACGATTCGCAAGATGAAATATTGCTCTACACAGAAACGATTCAGGAAGAAGATTACGGAGGAGACGGCGGTGACTTTCGCTACTTGTTCCCAGACCTATTCCCATCCAACCCGCCAACCCGTCAATTCTCGCAGGCGGAACCGCCCTCAGATTCTATGGAAAATCAGAGTTTAGCTGCCAGCGCTCTCGGCGCACTCGTACCAAAATTCATTGAAACCGGAATCTAAACAGCCGGCACCTTCAAGCGGAAGTCTTGATATAATGGACCCATGAACCCCACCGGCTCGTTCATTCGCTTCACACTGGGTTTCCTCGTTTTTATCGGGGTGAGTTTTGTCGTTACTTTGACCATAGACAAATACGCCACATCGCAGGATTCTGCGCAGACTGCGGCGGCGGGTACGGCGGTAGAAAATAGGCAATAGGAGTTGGAGGAAAAAACAGTGTTCCTTATTTCTGCGGTCGCAGAAATAAGGAACACTGTTTTTAAGGATATTAGCAGTACCTGCATGCATTGAATAGGTTTAGATACATTTGACGGCAGTATAATTATCTGTAGAATGCATCGCGTAAGGCTAGAGACAGCGAGCATGGAGTAGGTTACAGGTTTCAGGGGTCAGGTTTCAGGGAATCTTCAATCTTCCTAGAACCTAGCACCTAGAACCTAGCACCTGTTCCTATCAGGCTTGCCGAGGTCGATCCAACTCACGCACACGTGCGTGCAGACGGACAAACTCCACCTTACCGTTAGAAGAGTTATTTTTTTGTTGCATGTCAAAAACAAAAGCAGAGAAGTCGGAGATAATCAGCATGTTGGAGAAGGCGCTCAAAAACGCATCTTCTGCGGTTCTCGTCCACTTCACGAAGATAAATGTCGCGGAGGAATCTGCCATGCGCAAAAGCCTGCGTTCAGACGGAATCTCGTACACGGTGGCGAAAAAGTCGCTCATCCGGCGGGCGTTGGATGCAGTCGGATTCGCACACAAGGATGTCGCACTTGATGGCCAGGTGGCCATTGCCTACGACGCATCCAAAGAGGGCGACCCGACGGCCGTTTCGCGTCGCGTACTGGAATTCGTGAAGAAGCACGGGGCCGATAAGCTCATGATTCTTGGCGGAACGTTTGACGGCAGGTTTGTCGGGCAGGATGAAATGCGTGAAATCGCAACCATTCCTTCGCTGCATACTTTGCGCGGAATGTTCGTGAATGTCATCAGTTCGCCGATGCGCGGGCTTGTGGTGGCCCTTTCGGCCGTTGCCGAAAAGAAGCAGTAAATTAATAAAAATCCGAAATCCGAATATCGAAATCCGAAAAAATTATAAATCCGAAATAATAAATCAATGCGTTAAAGATTTTGGATTTAGTGCTTTGGATTTTTTCGAGTTTCGTATTTCGTGCTTCGAATTTAATCAAAACAATTATGTCTGAAGAAAATGTGCCGGCCGCGGAAGCGGCGGTAGAGCCGGTGGCGGAAGTGCCCGCGAAGTTCAAGAAATTGGTAGAGGAGGTTGAGAAAATGACGGTGCTTGAATTGAACGAGCTTGTTAAAGTGCTAGAAAAGAAATTCGGCGTGTCGGCGCAAGCCGCAGCCGCCGCTCCGGCCGCCGCAGCCGCCGCAGCCGGCGAAGAGAAGAGCGAATTTAACGTTGAACTTACCGCCATGGGCGAACAGAAAATCGCGGTCATCAAAGTGGTGAAGGAAGTTCTTGCGCTTGGTCTTAAGGAAGCGAAGGACCTCGTGGAAAGCGCTCCCGCGATGCTCAAAGAGGGTGTCAAGAAAGAAACAGCGGAGGAGTGGAAAAAGAAAATAGAGACTGCCGGTGGAAAAGTGACTTTGAAATAAGTTCCAGGTTACAGCTTGAAAAAGCCAAGCAAAACAAGGGTCTTTTGACCCTTGTTTTGCTGTATGGTATTGAAATGGGTGCGCGGAAACCGGCATTGGCGGGATATTATTGAATATTCCAAATTGTGATACTATCGCGCCATGGGAGGGGACTTTCTGGAGAAACTGGTTGGGACTCATGCGCGGGCGCGCGTTATCCGCGTTTTTATTTTCAATCAGGTTGAACCCATGACAATTGCGAAGGTGGCGAAGCGCGCCGGTGTTTCTGCGAAAGCGGCCAAACGGGAAATCAAAGGCTTGGAGGGTTGGGGAGTGATACTCAAAGAAAGCACGGCACGCTCTCAAACGGGGAAATCATCCAAACATGCCCGCCGTAAGAAATCAAAACGCACGGTCCCGCATGAAGATGCGTGGTGTACAAATCCGGAGTTTAAGCACCTGCGGGCACTCTCATCTTTCATTCATGAAGTTTCTCCGATACGGTACGACAATATATTGAACGCGCTTAAAAATACCGGCCGTCTTTCCGTCGTTGTAGCGTCCGGCTGCTTTATGGGCGATGATACGCGGCCTGTTGATTTGATAGTCGTAGCGGATAATCTCAACGAAGACCGTCTTTTGCAGGCCATAAAGTCGCTTGAACCGCTCTCCGGCAGAGAAATCAGATATTCCGTGTTCGGAGCGCCGGAATTTTCCTACCGGCTTACCATACAAGACCGCCTCATTCGCGATATTCTGGACTACCCTCACATGGTTCTCCTTGACCGTGCCGGCGTTCTGAAGTAAACCCCGTTAGAAGTCTTTGACAGAAAAAATTGAGCGATTTTTTCTGCGTTGAATTAGCGGGGACATGGCTAAAAAACAAGGTATATCAGAAACAAAGCGTAATAATCACTTAAGACAGACTTCTAACGGGGTAAATAACGGCTCATCTAAAGGGTGGAACCGCCCTTCGTGGGCTATCCACATAATGGTGCAGTCTTGTCCGGCACGAGCCTCTCGCGGTGCTACTATTGTGCCTATACGAGGTCGAAATCGTTGCATTAAATTATTAACATTATTAATAGTATTTCTTGGCTCAATATATGATAGTTTCACAATCGGCGAGATTGGTGCAAGGTTCGCTCACGAATCTGTTGGGAGTTTTAGAGTTATATCTGCCGGCTATT
>JAUYLR010000010.1 GCA_030698935.1 bacterium | reverse complement strand
GAATCAAAAAGCAGCTAGGTTTTTAGAGTTTAGGGTTTCGAGCTTCTCTCACTTTTCGGATTTCGTGCTGCGTGCTTCGAATTTTTAAACCAGTATGCGTTGTATTGATGAAATACCGGCGGGGGAGTTGAAAGGAAAGCGGGTTCTGGTCCGCTCGGATTTTAATGTGCCCATGGGTGCCGACGGCGAAGTCGGCGATGTGTTCCGCCTGAAGCGCGGGTGGGAGACTATTCAGTACCTGTCGCAGAGGGGGGCGCGGGTCATCGTCGCTTCGCACATCGGGCGGGCCCCCGAAGAATCAATAGAGCCGGTCGCGCGCGCGCTCAAGAAATTCGGCGCAGTCGTCTATGTTCCCGACATAACCGGCCCCGCGGCGAACAAGGCCGTTTCTGCGATGCGGGGCGGAGACATCGTGCTTCTCGCAAATTTGCGCAGCGACCCGCGGGAAAAAAAGAACGATGAATCGTTTGCGCGCGAGCTGGCGTCGCTTGCTGATATGTACGTGGGCGATGCGTTTGCGGTGGCACATCGCGAAGACGCTTCAATTGTCGGCGTTCCGAAATTGCTTCCGAGCTACGCGGGACTGCTCATGCGCGACGAGGTTGTTGAGCTCACGGAAGCGCTTCACCCGCCGCACCCGTCTCTCGCAATCGTGGGAGGCGCGAAATTTGAAACAAAGGATCCCGTTATACGGGCCTTTTTGGAAGTGTATGACCATGTGTGCGTCGTCGGCGCCATCGCGAACGACTGCTTGAAAGGAAAAGGGTTTCCCGTCGGCCGCTCCAAAATCTCTGAACATGCCCCTGCGCGGGAAGTGTGTGAAAATCCCAGACTTATTATCCCCACTGATGTAACGGCGGAGCGCTCCGACAAACAGGCGTTCGTGAAGAAGCCGGAAGATGTCGTACCCGACGACAAAATAGTAGACATCGGGCCGGACACGGTCGCAACGCTCGCGCCCTACATATCTGAAGCGAAATTCATAACGTGGAACGGGCCGACAGGTATTTTTGAAGAAGGATACACTGCGTACACGAGCGCAATTGCGGAACTGATTGCTACAAGGGTCGCGAAGGGGGGCGTGCACTCCGTCATCGGCGGCGGCGACACAATTTCCGCACTCAAAGCATCGGGCATTCCGGAAGAGAAACTGGGATTCTTTTCAACGGGCGGAGGGGCGATGTTGGAATTTTTGTTGAAAGGCACTCTTCCCGGAATACAGGCACTGAGCTAATGTCAAAACACAGTGAGGCGACGCCTCACTGTGTTTCCTAGAGTAATTGTGTTTTGATTTTCTCTTGCACTTTTACGGCCTCACCATCTTTATACGGCGTTTGATGCCAGAGTTTAAAGCCGTCTCCTTTGAATCGCGGAATTATGTGCACATGCACGTGGTCTACGATTTGCCCCGCATGTTCGCGGTTATTCATGTTGATATTGATGCCGTCGGCGGCGACGGCTTTTTCAATTCCACGGGCAAGACGATGCACAACTGTTGTGACAGCAGTCCAGTCTTTCTCCGGCACATCAAATATATTTACCGAATGGTTCTTTGGCACGACGAGCGTGTGGCCGGGGTTCACGGGGCGGATGTCCAAAAATGCGAGCGTTTCGGCGTCCTCATACACTTTGAATGAGGGCAGTTCGCCCGCTACAATTTTGCAGAAAATACAGTCGGAAGCCATGTATACAGTATACCGTATACTGTATGCCGTATACTGAATACGGAATACGAAATATGAATATGGAAATTTCTGAACTGGTGCGCACGCTTCTTTCCAAACGCGGTTTAACCGACGCGAGCGCTATAGAGGCTTTCTTAAATCCGGATTACGAACGACACACTCACCCGCCGAAGCTATTAGAGGGAATGGACAGAGCGGTAGCGCGCGTATTTGCGGCGATACGCGGAAACGAACGGATTGCAATCTACGCTGATTTTGATTGCGACGGGATTCCGGGCGCCGCCGTGCTCGGGGATTTTTTCGCAAAGATTGAATACGGAAATGTGGAAATATATATTCCGCATAGAGATAGGGAAGGGTACGGATTTCACGAGGAGGCGATAAAAGAACTTGCGGAGCGCGGGGTTGCCCTCATCATCACCATAGACGTGGGAACCTCCGCGATTGATTCGGTACTCTATGCAAAAAAACTTGGCGTTGACGTCATCGTGACCGACCACCATGAAATCTTGGGAGCTTTGCCCGAGGCAATTGCCGTTCTCAATCCAAAGCTTGGAAAATATCCGTTCCGCGACCTCTGCGGAGCCGCTGTCGCGTTCAAGCTGGTGCAGGCACTGCTTGCGGAAGGCCGCGCCCACAGCGCTCCGCATTTTCACGACATCCCCATGGGTTGGGAAAAATGGCTTTTGGATTTGGTTGGCATTGCAACGGTGGCCGACATGGTCCCGCTCACGGGCGAGAACAGGGTCCTCGCGCATTTCGGACTGGCAGTTTTAAGGAAATCTCCGCGGCCGGGGATTCAGGCGCTGTGCAATCGCCTGCGCCTGCGGCAGAGCGAAATCACAGAAGACGACATCGGTTTTTCTTTTGCTCCGCGAATAAACGCCGCTTCGCGCATGGATAATCCGGATTTGGCACTGCATCTTTTGACCACGCGCGACCCGAACGAGGCGGAAAAATTGGCGGCCAATCTTGACCAGCTGAACACGAGCCGGAAGGGCATTGTGGGAGGCGTCGTACGCGCAGCAAAAAAGCGGGTAAAAGAACGGTTTAGTGCCGGAGAAAGAGTTGTCGTTCTCGGCGACACTGATTGGAAACCCTCGCTCTTAGGGCTAGCCGCCAATTCAATAGTAGAAGAACGTGGCGGAGTCGTCTGCCTGTGGGGGCGCGACGCCAAGGGAAACCTTAAGGGCTCGTGCCGGTCCGACGGGAGTATTTCCGTTGTTGAACTGTTCGCGAATTCGGGCGATTCGCTTTTGGAGTTTGGCGGACACAATGCGGCAGGCGGATTTTCTGTTTCACATGAACGGGTGCATACGCTGCAGGAAGATTTGGTACTCGCCGCCAAGGATTTGTGGAAAAAAGCTGATGTAACGATTGAAGTCTCTGCTTCAGACGCGCGTGCCTCCCTCTCGGAGGTAACGCCCATGCTGTTTAAAGAGGTTTCCTGCCTCGCGCCGTTCGGAATGGGTAATCTGAAACCTGTGTTTCTGGTGACGGGCGCCACGGTTTCCGCCGTGCGCGCATTTGGGCGCACAAACAATCACGTTGAGGTTTTGCTTTCGTGCGCACGGACGGGCGTGACCGCGCGTGCGTTTGATTTCTTCAAGACCGC
>JAUYLR010000005.1 GCA_030698935.1 bacterium | reverse complement strand
GCAATCCACATCGCGCGAACGCGCTTCATGCATCGTATCAAGCGTTTCCGAGAGCGTCCCTATCTGGTTCGGTTTGATGATAACCGCGCGGATACTACCCATGCCGATTGCTTTCGTAAGCAAGCTCTTGTTGGTAACGGTCAAGTCGTCGCCCACTATCCGCACGGCAGTTCCCTTCTGCAGTTTCGCAAAATCATCAAACGATTCCTCAAAGAACGGGTCTTCAATGGAGAGGATGGGAAATTTCTTTGTGAGCGATAAATATATTTCCCGCAATTCATCGGCGGAATATGACTTCCCTTGCATGACATACGCGCCGTTTTCATAAAAAGAACTGGCCGCGATATCCGCCGCGATAAAGCACTTCCCCTCATATCCCGCATCATGAATCGCCTGTGCCGATAGTTCAAACGCTGTCTCATGGGTTCCCTCCGGCAATACGTACCCGCCCTCGTCGCCCGCCTGCGCCGCAACTTCCGCGCCATACTTCCCTGCCATGAGCTCATACAATTTCTTTTCAAGCACCTTTGCCATTTCAAGCGCTTCAGAAACGGAGGCGGTGTCCGGCACTAGCATGTGCTCCTGAAATGCGATGGGCGACTTCGCATGCTTCCCGCCGTTGATGTAATTCAGATAGAGATACGGAGTTTTCCTGGATGGTTTGATATTTGCCAACTGACGTAAGTATTCAAACGGTTCCATGTTTTGCGATTTCGCCGCCGCTTTGGCAACCGCGATAGAAACGCCAATCGTTGCATTGCCGCCGAGTTTTGATTTATTCACCGTGCCGTCAAGCGCGATGAGCTTCGCATCTATCTGCGATTGGTGGCGCACATCCATGCCAACAAGCGCGCTCTTGATGAGTGAGTTCACGTTATCAATCGCACGCAAGACATGGCCGTCGGCATCGCGCAGTTCGCACGCCTCAAGCGAGCCGGTAGACGCGCCCGAGGGAACATCAAATGTGCCAGAGTTCTCACCTGCTGAAACGGTGACGGAAATTGTCGGGCGGCCGCGCGAGTCAGAGATTTCCTGCGCGGTTATGTCGGTAATTTTCTGCATCATACGCAAAAGTGGTGGTACATAAAGCAGTGACCACGTTCGCGTCTTTGCGAGGAGCCGAAGGCGACGAAGCAATCCAGAGACATGTGGCAGAACCCTAGATTGCTTCGCGTTGCTCGCAAAGACGAGGCTACCAGTGTTTTTGTGTATGTTCCGATTTCTTGCATGTATCTTCTATCTCTTTAGTAGTAAAAACAAATCGGAAACATTCGCGTCTGTGGCCCCAGTATACAACATGTCGCCGGTGGACTCTAAAAAATTGTACGTGTTCAAGCTCTCCAAGCTTTCTTCTATTGAAAGGTTCTTCGCCTTTGATTTCGCGAGTGTCTCTCTATCCGCTATGGCCCCTGCGGAGTCGGAATTATCGCGGCCATCCGAAGCGAACGCGAGCAGAACTTCCCCCTCTTTGATATTTTTGAGCGCTTCAAGCGCGACATACTGGCACCGGCCTCCCTTCCCGCCCGTGCGGCTGATGGGGAAACTCGGCTCGCCTCCGGCAATGACCGCTGTGTTTGCACCCGACTCGCGGTACATGCGCTCCAGCAATTTTGCAGGGTGCTCGTAGAGGGACTTGCCGACATTGACCGGCTTGTAGCCGAGGCGGTGGGCCTCGGCGGCCATCGCATCCAACGCCGCAGTATTTGAAATGACTTCCACATTGCAGACGTTCTCAAAGAACTTCTTGTCTTTGGGCGTTTCGTTCAATGTGTATCCGCTCAAGCCGTACTTATTAAGTACTGCTTGCGCGTCCGCAACGGTGCTCGCGTCGTAATACGTGGGGCCGGATGCAACGTACTCAAAGAAATCCCCCGGCACGTCGCAAAACACAAGCCCGATGACTGTCGCCGGGTAGAGTAGCGCCGCCAGCCCGCCGCCTTTGACTTGCGAGATGTGCTTGCGCACTAGGTCCATCTCATTTATCGTTCCGCCGACGCGCGTGAAATCATCGTAGAGCCGCCCGCCCTGCTCGCATTCATCCATTGGCCAGCATAAAAGCGACGAGCCTCCGCCCGAGACAACGATGATGTAGAGCTCGTTGTCGGACTTATCCTTCGCCATGTTCACGATTCTTTCCGTCGCGGCGACATTTTCCGGCGACGGCCGCGGATGCGTGCCTTTTTCCACTGAAACGATGTCGCACGTGCCGGGCCGAATATCTATCGCCACTCCTTCCGAGATGCGCTCTTTGAGGAGCGACTCAAGCGTCTCTACCGCCTTGCACGACGCCTTGCCGAAACCGAGGACTTTTATTTTGGAAAATGCGGACAGGTTGTATGTCTTCCCTTGGACGGAGAGCTGGTGCCCCGTGAGCACAAGGCGCGAGCGGATGACAGCATCCGTATCAATCGCGTTGTAGGCGGCCTCGGCGATGGCAAGCGCGTCCGCGCGAAGCGCGTTTGTGTTCAACTGCGCGGTGTTTGTTATCCAAGTTTTCATATGTACGACGTCATTGCGAGCAACGCGAAGCAATCTAGAGTATCACCACGAACCACTGGATTGCTTCGCTCTGCTCGCAAAGACGAAATACCGTCATGATGCAACAACATTCGTCGGCTTCCCCGCGGCAAAATCCGCAATATTCGCGGCGGTCACTTCCAGAATTTCGTGATACGCCTCGCGGGAGAAAAAAGCGATGTGCGGCGTAATCACCACGCGCGGCATATCAATGAGCGCGTGGTCCTGAATGAGGATTTTCAGGTCATGGATTGACTCAATCCCCTTCACCAATTCAATTTCATCTTTCAAAACCCGTTCCTCTTCCAGAACATCAAGTCCCGCTCCCGCGACCTGCCCGCTTTTCAGCGCATCCAGAAGGGCTTCGGTGTCTATCAGTTCTCCGCGAGCCGTGTTTATGACGTAGCTGCCGCGCTTCATTTTGGCAAACGCGGACTTGTTCAGTAAATATCGGTTCTCTTTTGTGTACGGAACATGAAGCGTCACGATGTCCGAACCCGCAAGCAAATCGTCAAACGAAACAAACTTGGAATTTTCGTCTTCAAGCGAAGTATCAGGATGGTGGTCAAACATCAGCACCTTCATCCCGAAACCTTTTGCAATGCCGACAACGTGGCTCCCGATGTTTCCCGTGCCGATGACGCCGAGCGTTTTCCCGAATAAATTAAATCCCTCAAGGGCGGAGGTTTTGAAACTTCCCTCCTCCCGCACCTGGTGGAACGCTTCAAAAATCCTCCGCGAAAGCGTGAGCATGAGCGCAAAGGCAAATTCGGCGACCGTGTGCGCGCCGTACCGCGGCACATTGCACACGACGATTCCCTTTTGCTTTGCGTACGCAATATCTATGTGGTCAAAACCGGTTGAGCGCGTAGCGATGCATTTCAAATTCGGAAGCGCATCAATCTGCTCTTTCTTAAATTCCGAGGAAGTAAAAATAGAAACGCCGTCCGCATCAGGATGTTCCGCGAGCGCATCAAGCGTAACTACACCCTCCAGATAAACAACTGTGTGATCTTTCAGAAGAGGCGCAAAAATCCCGCGCGTCTCGTCGTCGGCACTGAAAATCAATACTTTCATGTTCGGATTGTACTGTATATATGAACAAAGGGTAGGCGCATGTGTGCAGAGTGTTTTTTAATTGCGTTGCCGTTCCCGTTGTGGTTTAGTGGCAACATACATGCACTGGCATGGAAAATTAACGGAGGTGTTCTTTGGACACTTTGGACGTACGGACAAAATCCCCGCATTCTCAAATCGGTTACCTGATACTGCGTGAGTCTCAGGCGGCAGCGGCTTGCAGGCAAGCATTTGAGAGCTTGAGTAATCGCAATAAGCGGAAGGTTACTTATTGCGATTTATCCTTCGCCGCAATTGGCGAAGGCAAGTACATCGCGGTGGTTCGTGTACACTGCGTGTACAACGGCAAGGAAGCGTCTTTTGTTTCCGGCGGAGCAAAACCGTTCCGCCTCGGTTCCAGCGACCCGGAAACCTGTTTATCTGCAGAAGAGGTGCTGAGCAGTATGCAGTACTTCTTTGGCAGAGACCCGTGGTGGCTGAGATTCCCTCGTTGGCTCAAGAGTTTGATATGAGCCTGCGATTAAGCTCCGGTATGGGTTCATCCCGCACCGGAGCTCGTGCTTTATTGCGTTTCTGTTTTGGGTGTGATTTAGTGCCAATTACATGCGTTCTGGCATGGAACTTGAAGGGAGGCTATATGCCCCAGATCTTTCATTCCCAGGGTCGCGCCTGGGTGCGGTGCGAGGCGTGCGACGAGTCGATGGATCTGAACTCGCCAAGAAGCGAGGTTCGGAAGGAAGGGGGCGTGGAGAAGTTCTACCACACCCCCCCGTGCCCCGCCAAGGTGGTGGTGGCAACTTCAGCGCCGGCAGAGAATGCCGAAGCTGCGACACAAGCGGTGGAAACGGTGGTCATTGCACCGCCGACAGACGCGGATTTACAAAGGCAGGCAAACTGCTTTTAGCCCGCCCACTCCGGGCAAGGGCAAAAAGGGGGTCTCGGCAATTATGCAACACGCCGAGCCCCTTTCGTTTTTATAATTTAACTATTGACCCCCCATACGCTATACGCTATACGCTATACGCTATACGCTATACGCTATACGCTATACGCTATACGCTATACGCTATACGC